>NZ_JAMXIO010000011.1:0-113804 GCF_059651515.1 Oerskovia sp. 140933 | reverse complement strand
TGCCCGACGGCGCCGCCCACCCCCGCCCCCCCGTCACCCGCGCAGCGACGCGGCAGGGCAGGTCAGACGGACAGCTCGACGCTCCCCGCGCCCTCGGCGCGGACGACCTGCTCGCCGACCTGCACGGCCCACGGCGCCCGGGCGTCGTCCGAGGAGACCGTGACCCGCGCGCCCTCGCGGCGCGTGCGGAACGTCGTCGGCCCGCCCGTCTCCGACGGGACCGTGGTCGTCGAGTCGTGCCCGTCGGGCAGCTCGAACAGGCGCAGGGTCACGCCGTCGGCCCACTCGTAGTCGGGCCGGTCCGTGCGCCCGCCCACCGGCAGGACCGTGCCCGGGCGGACCAGGAGCGGCAGCGAGTCGAACCCGTGCCGCTCGCTCACCCACCGCGGCCCGGAGACGGAGCGCCCGTCGAGGAGGTTCGTCCAGCTCCCCTCCGGGACGTAGTACTCGACGTCGCCCTCGGTGCTGAACACCGGGGCGACGAGCAGCGCGTCGCCCAGCATGTACTGGGTGTCCACGCCGGCCGTCCCCCGGTCCTGGGGGAACTCGAGCATCATGGGCCGCATCATCGGGACCCCCTGCCCGTGCGCCTCCCCCGCCACCCGGGCCAGGTACGGCATGAGCGACATCTTGAGCCGTGTGAAGGCCCGGGTGACGTCCACGGCCTCGTCGTCGAACGCCCACGGCACGCGGTAGGAGTCCGAGGCGTGCAGGCGGCTGTGCGAGGACAGCAGGCCGAACGCGGCCCAGCGCTTGAAGACCGCGGGGTCCGGCGTGCCCTCGAAGCCCCCGATGTCGTGGCTCCAGTACCCGAACCCCGACAGCGCGAGCGAGAGCCCGCCGCGCAACGACTCGGCCATCGACGCGTAGGTCGACTCGCAGTCCCCGCCCCAGTGGACCGGGAACTGCTGTCCGCCCGCGGTCGCCGAGCGGGCGAAGAGCACCGCCTCGCCCTCGCCGCGCTCGGCCCGCAGCAGCTCGAACACGGCCTCGTTGTACAGGTGCGCGTAGTAGTTGTGCATGCGCTGCGGGTCCGACCCGTCGTGCCACACCACGTCCGTGGGGATCCGCTCGCCGAAGTCGGTCTTGAAGCAGTCCACGCCCTGGTCCAGCAGGCCCTTGAGCTGCGCGAGGTACCAGGCCTTCGCGTCCGGGTTCGTGAAGTCGACGAGCGCCATGCCCGCCTGCCACATGTCCCACTGCCAGACGTCGCCCGCGGGCGTCAGCACCAGGTACCCCTTCTCGCGCCCCTCGGCGAACAGGTGCGAGCGCTGGGCGACGTACGGGTTGATCCACGCCGAGATCCGCAGCCCCTTGGCACGCAGCCGCGCGAGCATGCCCTCGGGATCGGGGAACGTCGCCGGGTCCCACACGAAGTCGCACCAGTGGAACTGCCGCATCCAGAAGCAGTCGAAGTGGAAGACGCTCAACGGGATCTCGCGCTCTGCCATCCCGTCGATGAACGAGGTCACGGTGCCCTCGTCGTAGTCCGTGGTGAAGGACGTCGACAGCCACAGGCCGAACGACCAGGCGGGCACCCTGGCGGGCCGGCCCGTGAGCGCGGTGTACCGGCTCAGGATCTCCTTGGGCGTCGCCCCGTAGATCACGTAGTACTGGAGGGTCTCGCCCACGACCGAGAACTGCGTGCGCGAGACCACCTCGGTGCCCACCTCGAACGAGACCCGCTCGGGATGGGCCACGAACACGCCGTAGCCCGCGTCCGACAGGTAGAACGGGACGTTCTTGTACGCCTGGTCGCTCGCCGTCCCGCCGTCCTCGTTCCAGATGTCGACCGACTGCCCGTTCTTGACCAGGGCGCCGAAGCGCTCGCCCAGGCCGTACAGGTGCTCGCCCACGCCGATCGTGAGCTGCTCGCGGACGTGATGGGCGCCGTCGGGCGTCGTGACGACCCCGACGCTGCGGTCCGTCGAGCTCGTCAGGACCCTGCCGTCGGCCACGAAGTCCACGCGCCAGCCGCCGTCGGTCGCGACCCGCGCCGCGAGCCTGCCCGAGGTCAGCGACGCGCCGTGCTCCCCCTCGACGAGGGGCACGACGACCTTGGAGTCCCCCGACGCGCGCGCGACCTCGAAGTGCGGGCCCGTGTCCCGCCGCCCCTGGTGGTGCTCGATGCGCACCCCCACGACGTCGTCCATGGGTGCGTCGAACGACACCGTGACCAGCGGCCGGTTGAGCGTGTCACCACGCGTCAGGATCGGTGCCGTGGGCGCGTACACCACGAGCCGCCCGGCGTCGTCGACGACCTCGTCGACCGACTGCGGCCGCAGCAGCGTCACGCCCGGCAGCAGCTTCCAGTAACCATCCGTGAACTTCATGAGTTCCTCTCGATCAGGACGACGGCGTCGTCGGCCGCGAGGACGACCTCGCCGGCGGCAGGTGGGAGCCCGGTCAGGAGGTCGACGACCTCGGACCCGGGATGACGTGGGAGGGCGGACGACGACCCCGGGAGCAGGTCCTCCACGCGGACGCGGACCGTGCCCCGGCCGTGGTTGAGCACGAAGAGCGCGTCGCCGCGCCGGACGACCTCGACGCCGGGGACGCGCACAGCGGGCGCGGCCCCCTCGACGCCCGCCTCGGCGATCGCCTGGCGCAGCACGTCCGCGAGGGCGTCCTGCGGTGGCACGGTCCCGACGTACCAGGCCGCGCCCGAGCCCGGGCGCCGGTGACGCGTGATCGCCGGGGCCCCGTCGAGATGTCCGCCCCGGAACGACGCGAGCACCTCGGCACCCTCGGAGCGCAGCAGCTCGCCGAGGACCTCGGCCCGGAAGGAGCCCGACCGCGACGACGACGCGTCGGGCGTCCCGGCCGGCGCTCGCGACGGCTCCCCCGGCCGCCCCGGCGGCCCGGCCGTCCAGACGACCTCCGCGCCGTCGTCGGGAAGCGGGACCCACTCCTCGCCGCTGACCCCGACGACGTCCCGCAGCAGGGCGGGGAAGCGTCCGGTCCGCACGTGCGCGGACTCGTCGGCGACCCCTCCGAACGGGCCGAGCACGAGCGTCCCTCCCCGCACGACGTGCTCGCGCAGCGTGTCCGCCGCGGGCTCGGTGAGCAGGTAGAGCTGAGGCGCGAGCACGACGTCGTACCCCGACAGGTCCTCACCCGGGCGGGCGACGTCGACCGCGACGCCGTCCTCCCACAGCGGGCGGTACCAGGACCGGAGCTGCGCCAGGGCGTCGAGCCGGTCCGTCGGCAGGGCCTCGCCCTGCGACGCCCACCAGCTCGGCCAGTCGAACAGGATCGCGACCCGTGCCCCGACGCGCGAGCCGACGACGGGACGCAGCCTCGCGAGGTCCGCCCCCAGCCGCCGGACCCCCTGGTGCGCGCGGGTCTCGGGGCCCGCGTGCGGGAGCATGGCCGAGTGGAAACGCTCGGGCCCCTTGGTCGCGGCCCGCCACTGGAAGAAGCAGATCGCGTCGGCCCCGCGGGCCACTGCCTGCAACGACTCGAGGCGCGAGCGCCCGGGCGACTTGGTGAGGTTGTGCGGGCGCCAGCTCACGGCGCCGGCCGCCTGCTCCATGAGGACCCAGGGGCGACCGCGCCCGAGCGAGCGCATGAGGTCGTGCGTGAGCGCCGACGTGCTCGCGGCGTGCGGGTCCGTCGGGTCGGGGTACGCGTCGTCCGCGACCACGTCCAGGTCCTCGGCCCACGACCAGTAGTCGACGAGCGGGAAGAATCCCATGAAGTTCGTCGTCACGGGCCGCACGGGGTCGATCTCGCGGATCAGGTCGCGCTGCTCGCGGAACAACGACCGCAGGGCGTCGGACGAGTAGCGACGGAAGTCCAGGACCTGGGTCGGGTTGAGGTGGTACGGCGCCCGGCGAGGAGGGGTGATCTCCTCCCACCGCCCGTAGTGCTGCGACCAGACCGACGTCCCCCACGCCTCGTTGAGCGCCGCGAGGGAGCCGTAGCGCTCGCGCAGCCACCCCCTGAACGCGACCGCCGACTCCTCGCCGTGGCAGACCTGACCGAACTCGTTCCCCACGTGCCACATCCGGACCGCCGGGTGCGCGGCGTACCGCTCGACGAGGTCACGGGTGATCGCGAGCGCACGCTCCCGGTAGATGCGTGAGGCCGGGCTGAACTGGTTGCGCGAGCCCCACCCCAGACGCACGCCGTCCGCGTCGACCGGCAGCGTCTCGGGGTACAGCTTCCCGAGCCAGGGCGGCGGCGAGGCCGTCGGTGTCGCGAGGTCCACCGCGACGCCGTGCGCGTGCAGGAGGTCGAGGACCTCGTCCATCCAGGCGAAGTCCCGCACGCCCGGCTGGGGCTCGTAGCGCGACCAGCTGAAGACACCGACGGTCACGAGGTTGACCCCCGCCTGCCGCATGAGCCGGACGTCCTCGCGCCACACGGACGGGTCCCACTGCTCGGGGTTGTAGTCGCCGCCGAACAGGACGCCGAGCTCGGTCGTCAGCGGGGCGAGCCCGAGGGCCGGGTCCGTGCCCGGGGACGGGCGACCGCCGGCGCGGTCAGGGGTCAGTAGCGTCATTGCCTCTCCTGGTCTCCACTTCATCGAAGCGGTTCAACACGCTAGTCTGACCGCCGAGGTCCTGTCCAGCGTCTTTGCGAGACGCATCGTCGAACACGGCCTCCGGGACAGCCTGTGTCCACCCTGCTGCCACGAGGAGGCAAACCGCATGATCGCGCGGCAAGACGAGCATCGAGGCTCGCCGAGCGGCCCGTTCGACAGATGGTCGCTCGTGGACGACCGGCCCGCAGAAGATTGGGTCGAAGCGCTTCCGGTGGGCAACGGGAGGATCGGCGCCATGTGCTTCGGCAGGATCGGCACCGAGCGGCTCCAGGTCAACGACGCGACCGTGTGGTCCGGCACGGGGACCGAACCTCTCCCCCGCGACGGGGCCGCGAGCACCGGTGCACGCCCCCCGGCCTGGACGCCCGACGCCCCACGGGCCCACGGACCCGCGCACCTCGCCGCGGTCCGGGAGGCCGTCGCAGCAGGAGACACCCACCGCGCCGAGCGTCTCCTGCAGGACGTGCAGACCCCGTACGCGCAGGCCTACCTCCCGTTCGTCGACGTCTGGGTGACCGTCGAGGCCGCCGACGGGGCGGGTGAGGACTCGGACGGGGCCGCCCGGACGGCCGAGGCAGGACGGCCGGACGGGCTCGGCGGGCTCAGCGCGCTCAGCGGGCCAGGCGCACCCGCGACGAGCCGGGCTGCCGGCTACACGCGACGGCTCGACCTGCACGAGGCCGTCGCGTCGCACGAGTACTCTCTGCCGGGGTCGGTGCGGCCGGGCCCCGACGTCCGTCACGAGACGTGGGTCAGCGCCGCCGACCACGTGCTCGTCCACACGGTCACGTCCAGCGCACCGAGCATCCTCACGGTCCGCGTCTCGAGCGTCCTGCGGCCGGCGCCGGTCGCTGTCCCCCGCTCGCACCCCGCCCCCGGGGCGGGCCCCGGTCTCGCCGAGGCCCGCAGCGACCTCTCCGACGGGGTGCTGCGGCACGAGGTACAGCTCCCGGTCGACGTCGCTCCGGGCCACGAGAGCGTCGAGGTCCCGGTGCGGTACGCCGACGGCGGGCGGCACGCGGTCGCGGTCGTCGCGGCCCCCGGTGCGCGGGTCGAGGACGGCCTGCTCGTCCTGCCCGCGGCGCGGCGGCACGTGCTCGTCGTCGCGACCGCGACCTCGCAGGACCCGACGTCCGCGGGACCGCTCTCGCGAGCCGAGGCGTCCGCCCGCGCGACCGCGAGCGCCGTCGCGGCCCTCGGCGACCAGGGAGCCCCCGGGGTGCCGGGCACCGCGACGGACGACCTGGTCGCAGGCATCGTCGAACGACTTCGACGCCGCCACGTCGACGAGCACCGTCGCCTCTTCGACCGGGTCCGGCTCCGGCTCGGGCCGGCCCCCGCGCGGGAGGACGCGACGGGCACCACGACGACCGAGCACCACCTGCGGCGCCCGGCCGCCGGCGAGGCGACACCGGTCGACGCCGCGGACCCCACGCTGGCCGCGCTCGCCTTCCACCACGGCCGCTACCTCCTGATCTCGAGCTCGCGACCCGGGGGCCTCCCCGCGACCCTGCAGGGCCTGTGGAACGACGAGCTCCCGGCGCCGTGGAGCAGCAGCTACACGCTCAACGTCAACACACCCATGAACTACTGGGCGGCCGAGACCGCGGGCCTCGCCGAGTGCCACGTACCTCTGCTCGACCTGACCGCACGGATCGCCCGGGGCACCGGGGCCCGGGCGGCCGCGACGCTCTACGGCACGCGCGGGTGGGTCGCGCACCACAACACCGACGCCTGGGGGCACGCCTGGCCCGTGGGCGCGGGGCACGGCGACCCGGCCTGGGCGAGCTGGGCGCTGGGAGGGACCTGGCTCGCGCGCCACGTCTGGGACCACTACGTGTTCGCGCCCGACCCGGACTACCTGCGCGACGTGGCGTGGCCGGTCCTCGAGGGAGCGGGGCTCTTCGCGCTCGACTGGATCTGCACCGACGCCCCGCGCGACGCCGACGGGTTCGTGGGGGCGCCGCGCCGCGCTTGGACGTCACCGTCGACGTCCCCCGAGAACCACTACGTCGGGCCCGACGGCGTCCCCGTCGCCGTCGCGACGTCGGTCACCATGGACGTCGCCCTGCTGCGCGACCTCGCGGCGTCGTGCCGCGCCGCGCACGACGCGCTCGTGGAACCGGGCGGCCCGGTGCGCGAGGCTCCCGGGTGGCTGACCGACCTCGAGACCGCGGTCGCGCTCCTCCCTTCCCCGCGGGTCGGCCCCCGGGGGGAACTCCTCGAGTGGGCCGAGGACCTGCCCGAGGCCGAGCCCGCGCACCGGCACCTCTCGCACCTCGTGGGACTGTTCCCCCTGGGGAGCCTGACGCCCGACGAGGATCCCGCCCTGTGCCGGGCCGCCGCACGCAGCCTCGACCTGCGCGGCCCCGAGTCGACGGGCTGGTCCCTCGCCTGGCGGGCCGCGCTGTGGGCGCGGCTGGGGCGGGGCGACCGGGCCCACGACCAGGTGCAGCTCGCGCTGCGGACGGTCGAGGCGCCGTCGGGCCCGCGGGAGGGCGAGCCCGCCCCGCACCGCGGCGGGCTCTACCCGAACCTCTTCAGCGCGCACCCGCCCTTCCAGGTCGACGGGAACCTGGGCCTCACGGCGGCGATCGCCGAGATGCTCCTCCAGAGCCACACCGACCACCTGGACCTGCTCCCCGCGCTCCCCGCGGCCTGGCCCGAGGGCGAGGTCGACGGGCTGCGGGCGCGCGGCGGGCTCCTCGTGGGGATCACCTGGCGGGACCTGCGCGTGACCGAGGTCCGGCTGACCGCTCCCCCGGCGCGCGCCGTGCGCGCCAGTCTGCGCACCGCGGACGGACGCCGCACCGACGTCGACCTCGCGCCCGGCGCTAGGGTTGCCCTCGGGCACGAGGCCCTCGGCGCGTCCGGCACGTCCTCCGTCACGGACCCGACCGCCTCCCAGGACCTCGTCGGCCATGCCGCCGGACCATCCGCCGGGGGTCCGCCGTCCCCCGCCGTCCCCGCTCGAGAAGGAGCACACCGTGGCCACGATCGATGACGTCGCGAAGACCGCTGGGGTCTCCGCCTCGACCGTCTCCTACGTCCTGTCGGGCAAGCGCCCGATCTCGGCGGCGACGCGGCACCGCGTCGAGCGCGCGATCGAGCAGCTCGGCTACCGGCCGCACGCGGGGGCGCGTGCCCTGGCCTCGGCGCGCACCAACGTCATCGCGCTCATGGCACCGCTGCGCGTGGGCGTCAACGTCGGGGTCATCATGCAGTTCGTCGCCGGCGTCGTGACGAGCGCGCGGGCGGTCGACCACGACGTCCTGCTCCTGACCCAGGACGACACCACGGGCCTCGACCGGGTCGCGAGCGGCTCGATGGTCGACGCCCTGGTCATGATGGACGTCGAGGACGACGACCCGCGCATCCCTGTCCTCGTGGGTCTCAAGCAGCCGACCGTGCTGATCGGGCTCCCCCGCGACCCCGCGGGCCTGAGCTGCGTGGACCTCGACTTCGAGGCCGCGGGACGCACCGCGGTCCGGCACCTGCTCGACCGGGGGCACCGGCACGTCGCGCTGATCGGCTCGCCGCCCGCGGTGCTCGAGCGGCACACGTCCTACGCCGAACGCATGCTGCGAGGCTTCACCACGGCGTGCGAGCAGGCGGGTGCGACGTTCGCGGTCGAGCCTGCCGAGTCGTCCGTGGCGGGCGCCTACGACGCGGTCGACCGGCTCCTCGACTCGATGCCGGAGGTCACGGGCGTCGTCGTGCACAACGAGGTCGCGCTGCCGCACGTGCTCGCGCACCTGCGCGAGCGCGGCAAGTCCGTGCCCGGCGACGTCTCGGTCGTGGCCGTGTGCCCCACCGACGTCGCCCTCGCGATGCAGTCCCCCGTGACGAGCGTCGACATCCCGGCCGAGGCGATCGGCCGGGTCGCGGTCGAGATGGTCGTGGCGCGGCTCGGGGGCGACCAGCCGGCCGAGACCAGGCTGCTCGCCCCCGTGCTGACCGACCGGGGCAGCACCCGCGGGGCGCCACGGTAGCTGCGGGTCGGTCGTCGGAGCCCTCAGGTCACCCCTTGATGGCCCCGAAGATCACGCCCTTGGTGAAGTGCCGCTGGACGAACGGGTAGATCGCCAGGATCGGGATCACGGCCAGGACCATGACGGCCATCTTGACCGGCAGCCCCGTCACGGCCCCCGCCGCGACGTCCACCTGGTTGACCCCGCTGCCCGGCAGGGTCACGCCCTGGAGCACGTACGAGCGCAGCACGAGCTGCAGCGGCCACTTGGCGTTGTCGTTGATGTAGAGCATGGCGTTGAAGAACGCGTTCCAGTACCCGACGCCGTAGAACAGCGCGACGACCGCGATCGACGCCTTGGACATGGGCATGACGATCCGGCCCAGGATGCGCCAGTCCCCCGCGCCGTCGATGCGCGCGGCGTCGGTGATGCTCCGGTCGATGCCCATGAAGAAGGCCCGCAGGATGAGCACGTTGAACGCCGACACCGCGCCCGGCAGGATCAACGACCAGTAGGTGTCGATGAGCCCGAGCGCACTGACCAGCAGGTAGGTCGGGATCATGCCCGCCCCGAAGAACATGGTCACGAGCAGCGTGAACAGCAGCGGGCGGTGCCCGAACGAGCCCGGACGGCTCAGACCGTAGGCCGCCAGGATCGAGACGGACGTGGACAGCAGCGTGCCCACGAGCGTCACGCCGATGCTCACGAGCGCGGCCTGCGTGACGATCCCGCCCGCGAGGATCTGCGAGTACGCGCTCAGGCTCAGCGACCCGGGGATCGTGACCAGGCCTCCCGAGCGCGTGATGTCGGCCTGCGAGGACAGCGACGTGAGGATGATCGTGTAGAGCGGGAAGACCACCACGAACACGATCGCGGCGAGGATCACCACCTTGGCGACCGCCCCCACGGGGTGCGGGTCGCCCTCCCAGGGGGCGCGGTGCTTGGACCGTCGGCGCCGCCTGGCGGCGGGGGCGCCTCCCGACGAGCCGGGGGTCGCTCGGCCGGGAGCGCCCGGCACGCCTGTGCTGTCGGGCCCGCTGCGCGGGACCCGGTCCGCGTTCGTCGTGGTGCTCATGCTCGCTTGTACACTCCCGCTTCTCCGAAGACGTGCGCCAGCTTGTTCGCGCCGAGGACCAGGAGCAGGGAGACGATCCCCTTGACCAGCCCCGCGGCGGCCGCGAAGGCCCAGTCGCCGTTGACGACGCCCTGGTAGTAGACGAACGTGTCGATGACCTCGGACACGCCCGCCCCGACGGCTCCTCGCTGGAGGATGAGCTGCTCGAACCCGACCGTGAGCGCGTCGCCCAGGCGCAGGATGAGCAGCAGGATGATGACCGGCCGCAACGCGGGCAGGGTGATGTGCCACATGCGGCGCCACCGGCCCGCGCCGTCCATGGCCGAGGCCTCGTACAGCGCCGGGTCCACGGTGCTGAGCGCGGCGAGGAAGATGATGATCCCCCAGCCCGCGTCCTTCCAGACCGACTGCGCCGTGATGAGCAGCAGGAACGTGTCGGGGTTCGTCATGAGGTCGAAGCCCTGGTGACCGGCCGCCGCGAGGTGCTGGTTGATGAAGCCGGCCCCACCGAAGATCTGCTGGAAGATCGTCACGACGAGCACCCAGGAGAAGAAGTGCGGCAGGTAGACGATCGACTGGATCATGGTCCGCACACCCGGGGTCACGACGCTGTTGAGCAGGAGCGCGAGGACGATCGGGACGGGGAAGAAGAACACGAGCTGGAACGCCGTGATCGTCAGGGTGTTGACGATCGCGTCGAGGAAGAGCGGGTCGGTGAAGATGCGCTCGAAGTTGGCCCACCCGATGAACGGGCTGCCGCCGATCCCGACGTAGGGCGAGTAGTCCTGCCACGCGACGACGTTGCCGAGCATGGGGACGTAGGCGAAGACGACCAGCAGGATCACCGCGGGCAGCGTCATGAGGATCAGCGACCGGTCGCGCCGGAGGCGGACCCGCCAGGGGATCTTGCGGACCGCGGGGACGGACGGGGCGGTGGGGTCCGCCACCGCGGCGGCGCCCCCTCCCGGGCCCGACGGCGTCGCGTCCGTCGGGCCCGGGACCTCGCCGTCGGCGGTGGCCACGGTGGGCGCCCCGTCGCGGTCTCCGACGTGGAGCGTCACTGCGCGTCCAGGATGTCCTGGTAGAACGCGCGCAGCTCGTCACCGCCGGCGGACTTCCACGTGGTGATCGCCGCGTCGAGGTCCGTCATGGACTTGCGGCCGCGCGCGATGTCCTTCTCGAGGTCCTCGAAGGGCTGGGCGATCGAGGCGTACTGGTTGGGCTCGGTGATCTGCTGACCGTAGAAGACCGGGTCGACGGTCGTCTTCGCGGCGTCGGCCATCCAGGTGCAGAAGGCCTCGACGAAGCCCGGGTACTGGACCTTGGCGTTCACGACCGGCGGGTCGGTGAGGAAGATGAAGGTCGGCTGGAGCTCGGTCGCCGCCCGGTCGGTCGAGACGGGAAGGTTGTTCTCGTCCAGGTCGTAGTGGACGCCCTCGACCCCGTAGTTGATGAGCGCGAACTCCTCGGTGCCGAACGGGGACGCCAGGAAGTTCGCGACCGCCAGCAGCTCTTCGATCTTGGCCTTGTCGGAGTTCTTCTTGAGGAAGCTGAAGATGTTCGCGGGGTTGCCCTTGAAGAGGGTGGCCTTGCCGCCGTCGGCCGCGAAGGGGGCGAAGGGCAGCTGCGAGTACGCGGCGTTGATGGGGAGGTTGCGTCCCAGCGCCTCGTGCCAGCCACCCAGGCCGTCGCTCGAGATGAGGACCTGGCCCGACTCGAAGCGCTGCTTGGCGTCGCCGGAGTTGTCCGCGACCGCGTCGGGGTGGACGGAGCCCTGCGCGTAGAGCTTGGACTGCCACTCGAGCGCCGCTCGGTACTCGTCGGTCTCGACCCGGTGGACCAGCTTGCCCGCGTCGTCGACCTTCCACTTGGGGGGGACGGAGTACATCTGCGTGGCCGTGACCCACAGGTCGTTGGCCCCCCACCGCTTGGCCGCAGGGTCCGTGACCTCCTTGGCGAGGTCGAGCAGCTCCTGGGCGTTCGTGGGCAGCGCCGTGATGCCGAGCTCGTCGAACACGTCCGCACGGTAGAACGTGGCGTCGGTGATGATCTCGCCGGGGAAGGGCAGCGCGTACAGCTTGTCGTTGAAGACGCAGAACTTCCAGGTGTCGGTCGAGATGTTCGCGAGGTTGGGGTACTTCTTGACGGCGTCCCCGGCGAGGAACGGCGTGAGGTCCTCGAACAGCGCGTCGACGGCCTGACCGAAGCGCGGCGGCACGTTCCAGGAGGGGATCGAGACCCAGTCCGGGACGTCCTTCGCGGACGCGAGCACGGCCGCGAGCTTGTCCCCGTAGGTGTTGCCGTCGCTGATCTGGAACGCGAGCGTGGTCCCCGACGCCTCGTTGACCGCGTCGAAGTACTGGTTGCCCTTGGTCGGCGGGATGGTGCCCCACAGCGGCGTCATCGCGGTGTAGGTCCCGCCGCTCCCGGGCGGCTTCGGGAACGCCTTGACGAGCTCCTTCGGGATCGAGGCGTAGCCCGCCGTCGATCCGTTGACGCTCGGGAAGTCGGGCGAGACGTACTCGACCGGGAAGTACCCCGGGAGCACGCCCGCGCTGACCTTGCCGGCTGTGCCGGCGTTCACCCCGGCGCCCGCGGTGCTGCACGACGAGAGCAGCGAGGGCACGCCGACCACGGCGATCCCGGCGCCGAGCAGGCCGAGGAACGAGCGGCGATTGAGCGTGCCCTGCATCGGTGAGGTAGCGGATTGCCTCTTCATGGGCGTTCTTCACTCCTTCGTGGATAACGCGGCACGGCATCGTGCCATGGTGCGGGCTGGCGGAGCCAGACCGTTCGTGGATGCTCGTCGTCAGCCTCGAAGAACGTCGAAGCGGTTCGACGCCCAGGACTCTATGGCACGCACACCGGGTGAAGCAATAGCAACCGTGGAAACGTGACCACCTTGCCTCGCTGCGCGATCTGGTGGACGATACCGACACCCCTCTTGGCCTGTACGTACCCGGTTCATTGTCGAACCGTTTCGAAGAACGAGGAGCCATGCACTCTCTCCACGACGCCCCCGACCTGGCCCAGGACGCCCCTGATCTCGACCCCGTCGAGGTCCGGGCCGGCGCGGTCCTCGCGCTCCTGACGCTCGACGAGAAGATCGCCATGCTGCACCAGGCGGCCCCGGCCGTCGAGCGGCTGGGCCTCGCCCCGTTCCGCACCGGCACCGAGGCCCTGCACGGGGTCTCGTGGCTCGGCACCGCGACGGTCTTCCCCCAGCCCGTGGGGCTCGCGGCCTCGTGGGACGAGGACCTGCTCACCCGCGTGGGCGACGCGGTGGCGACCGAGGTCCGGGCCAAGCACGCGGCCGACCCCACGGTGAGCCTCAACGTCTGGGCACCGGTCGTGAACCCGCTGCGCCACCCCCTCTGGGGCCGCGGCGAGGAGGGGTTCTCCGAGGATCCTCACCTGACCGCAGAGCTCGCGACGGCCTACGCCCGGGGGCTGCGCGGCACGCACCCGACGGTCTGGAAGACCGTGCCGACGCTCAAGCACTTCCTCGGCTACTCGAACGAGGTCGACCGGTCGGTCACGAGCTCGCACCTCCCACCCCAGGCGCTGCGCGAGTACGAGCTGCCCGCCTATCGGGGCGCGGTCGCCTCCGGCACGGTCGGAGCCGTCATGCCGTCCTACAACCTCGTCAACGGGCGTCCCAACCACGTCGCCCGCGAGCTCCTGGACGAGCTGCGAGGCTGGGCCCCGGGCTCGATCGCGGTGGTCTCCGACGCCGCGGCCCCCACCAACCTGGTCGAGTCCGAGCGCTACTTCCCGACGCACACCGCGTCGCACGCCGCCGCGCTGCGGGCCGGCGTCGACTCGTTCACCGACAACGACGCCGACCCCCGCCTCACGGTCGAGCGCGTCACGGCGGCGCTCGACGCCGGCCTGGTCAGCGAGGCCGACGTCGACCGCGCGGTCCTGCGCCTCCTCGTCCTGCGCGCCCGGACGGGCGAGCTCTCCCCACCCGACCAGGACCCCTACCGGTCGATCGGTCCCGACGCGATCGACCTGCCCCAGCACCGGGCGCTCGCGCGCGAGGCGGTCGCGCGCGGCGTCGTCGTGCTCTCGAACCGCGGGGCGCTGCCGCTCCCTGCCGCCCCGACCCGGGTCGCGGTCGTCGGCCCCCACGCCGACCGGGTGGTCCACGACTGGTACTCGGGCACACCGCCGTACACCACGTCGATCGCCGCAGCTCTCGTCGCGCGCTACCCGGGAGCGGAGGTCCTCGTCGCCGACGGCGCCGACCGGGTCGCGCTGCGCTCCCGCTCGACGGGCGCGTACGTCGAGGTGAGCGACGACGCGTCGGTCCTGACCGCGACGTCCCCGACCTCGACGCGCAGCACCCACCTCGACGTGACCGACTGGGGTGAGGGGGTCCTGACGCTGCGCTCGGTCGCGAGCGGCCGCCTGCTCACCGGGTCCTCGTGGATCCTCGCGGCGGACGCCGAGCGGATCGGCGGCTGGATCGCGCAGGAGACCTTCCGCTCGCACCGCCACGCCGACGGGTCGTGGTCGCTCCAGCACGTCGGGAGCCGCCGGTGGGTGCGCGTCCAGCACGGCAGCGGCCTGCTGGTCGCCGACGCCGACGACGCAGCGGCCGCCGAGCGGTTCACGGTGCGGACCGTGCGGGCCGGTGCCCCGGAGGTCGCCCGGGTCGCCGCGGAGGCCGACGTCGTCCTCGTCGCCGTGGGCAACGACCCCCACGTGCTGGGCCGGGAGACCGAGGACCGCCCGCACCTCGACCTGCCCACGGGCGCGCAGGAGATCTGGAAGGTCGCGCACGAGTCGGGCCGCCCCGCCGTCCTCGTTGTCGTCTCGAGCTACCCCTACGCCCTGGGGTCGGTCGCCGACGAGGCCGCCGCGGTCGTGTGGACGTCGCACGGCGGGCAGGAGCTGGGCCCGGGGCTCGTCGACGTGCTCTCGGGCGACCTCGAGCCGACCGGACGCCTCGCGCAGACGTGGTGGCGAGAGACCCGGGACGCGGGCGAGATCCTCGACTACGACGTCGTGTCGGCCGGCACGACCTACTGGTACAGCGACGCCGACCCCCTGTATGCGTTCGGGCACGGCCTGTCCTGGTCCACGGTCGCGTACGACGCGATCACGCTCTCGACCCCCGAGCTCCCCTCGGCGACCGGGACGACCCCCGAGGAGGTGACCGCCCGGGTCGCGCCCCTCACCGCGACCGTGCGCCTGCGCAACACGGGGACCCGACCGGTCGACGAGCTCGTGGCCCTGTACGGGCTCACCCGGGAGCTGCCGGTGGCCGCACCACGCCGTCGCCTCGTGGCCCGCACCCGGGTCCACCTCGCGCCGGGCGAGGCCGCGAGCGTCGACCTCGCGATCGACGTCTCGCGCCTCGCCGTCTGGGACGTGGGCCTGAGCGCGGAGGGTCGGGGCACGTCGTCGCCCGGGGCCTTCCACCTCCAGCCGGGCCGCTACGCGATCGGCACGGGCCCCTCGAGCGTCGACCTCCCGGTCCGCGCTCCCCTGCGGGTCACGGGTGCGCCCCGCCCCGCCCGACCGCTCGACGGGGTGACGCTCCTCGCCCACGGGTTCGACGCGTACGACGGGGTGCTCACGAGCGACCGTACCCCCGAGGAGGGCTCGGCGATCGAGGTCGCGGCCGGCCGGACGTCGGGCTGGGCGCGCTACGACGGCCTCGTGCTCGACGGCGTGCCGCGCGCGACGTTGTCCGTCGCCTCGACGACCGGGCCCCGCACGTGCCGCGCGCCCGGTGCGGGCGGGGACGGACCAGGTTCCGGCGCCGGCGCCCCGGGGACACCGGACGGCCCGTCCGTGGGGACGGTCGAGCTCCTGGTCCGCCGCGCCGGGGACCACGCCGGCACCTGGGAGCCCGTGGGCCGGGTCGAGGTCGGGGCCGCGGGCCGCTACACGTGGCGGGACGCCGCCCTCGACGTCCCGGGCACGATCACGGGCACCGTGGACCTCCTCGCCCGGGTCGAGGGCGCCGCACGGCTCGCCTCGATCAGGTTCTGAGGCGAGCCGACGGGTGCGTGGGCCCGCGGTGAGTCACCGGGGCGCACGTCCCGCCCGACGGCGCGCCGCGCGCACGGGGCGCGTGCCGCCGTCGGGCACCGGGCAGCGCCCGGCGCGGGTCAGACGACCGGAAGGCCCCCGCGCCACACCGCGAGCGGCATGAGGTCGGCGTCGGTCACGACGACGTCGGCACGGCGCCCGGCCTCGAGCGCTCCGATGTCCGAGCGCCCCAGGACGCCCGCGGGCGTGTACGAGGCGGCCTTGACCGCGTCGACGAGCGGGATGCCGAACCCGGTCGTCGCCCGCACCACGTCGAGCAGGTGGAACGTGCCGCCTGCGATCGAACCCTCGGGCGTGCCGTCGTCGAGCCGTGCGACGCCGTCGGCGACCGTCACGGCCATGGGGCCGAGCTGGTAGGTGCCGTCCGCCATGCCTGCGGCGGCCATCGCGTCGGTGACGAGCACGATCGCGTCGGGCCCGACGAGCTCGAACACGCTGCGCACGGTCCCGGCCGCGAGGTGGGTGCCGTCGGCCACGAGCTCGACCACGAGCTCGCCGCGCGCCGCGGCCGCCAGGCACGCCGCGACGGGACCCGGCGCCCGGTGGTGCAGGGGCCGCATGCCGTTGAACAGGTGCGTCGCGGTCAGGCGCGGCGCCGGGCCGACGGGCTCGCCCGCCGCGGCCTGCGCCGCCCGGCGCGCCGCGAGGGCCGCGACCCCCTCGGCGATCGCGGCGTCGGTCTGCTCGGACGAGGCGTCGGTGTGCCCGATCGAGGGGACCGCGCCGACCTCGACGAGCGTCTCGACGACGCCCCCGGGACCCGTGTTGCCCGGGACCTCGGGCGCGAACGTCATGGTGCGGAAGTGTCCGCGCCCGGCCTCGGCGATGGCCCGGACCAGGTCGGCGTCGCCCGCGAGCATGTCGTGCGGGTTCTGCGCACCGCAGCGCACCTCCGACAGGAACGGACCTTCGAGGTGGATGCCCGCGATCTCGCCCGCGTCTCCCAGGTCGGCGAGCGTCGCGACCCTCCGCAGGAGCGTCTCGCGCTCGGCCGTCACGAGCGAGGCGACCAGGCTCGTGGTCCCGTGGCGCCGGTGCTCACGCACCGCGACGAGAGCCTGCTCGGCGTCCTCGGCGTCCGGGAAGCTCGCGCCGCCCCCACCGTGGTTGTGCAGCTCGACGAGCCCGGGCAGGACGACCTGACCGTCGACCGGAGCCTCGGCCGCCTCGACCTCGGCGCCGTACCCGGCGGCAGCGGCGTCGCGGCGGTCGCCGACCCACGCGATCGTCGCCCCGTCGAGGACGACGACGCCGTCCTCGACGACCTCCTGCGGGGTGACCACACGCCCACGCAGTGCGGAGCGCGCGGCTCCGGCGGACGACGGGACGGTGGGCTGCGGGGAGGCGTTCGACGTCATGTCCTCATTCTTGCGCACTTCGTTCGGACGACGCACGAATGGCCACGGTGCCCACCGCGGAGCGGTCGAGGGCCGAGACGGCGACTCATCCGTCGCGCAGGAGCCGACGCGCCGCCCGAGCGAGGTGCGCGATGTACAGGCGCTGGAAGGTCGGGACGAACAGGCGCAGCGCCGAGACCCAGCGCGCCGCGGGGTTGCTGAAGGCGTCCACGACGAACCACACGTCCCCGGCCGCGTCACGTTCGAGCACGAACGACTCCTCGCCCACGAACGCGTGTCCCGGCAGCGTCCCGTACCCGAACCCGATCCGCTGCTCCTCACGCTCGACCCACACGATCTCGCACGGTTCGCTCAGGCGCAGCCACCCCAGGCCGAGCAGCGTCGTCACGAGCCCGCCCGGCGTGGCGACGGGCGCCGACGTCTCGATCCGCACGCGGGCGGCGCGGTGCACCTGCCAGGTCAGGAGCTGCTCGCCCAGACGTCCGAGCTCGTCGACCGAGTACGGTCGCTCGGAGAGCCGGTGCCGCAGGCGGAGGTGGCCGTAGCCCTCCGGCAGCTCGGCGGCCAGGGTGGCCCCCACCTCGGGGTACGTCGTGCGGCTGAGGGTCGTCATGCCTGTCTCCGTCCTGGGCTCCTGCTGGGTGTATGTGCCGGGCGTGGTCTTTCTTGCAGCAGCGTGTCGGTGCGCGGCGACCGACCCGGCGGACCGGGGCGCCGCTGCGCCTCGCGCGCGACCCGCCCCAGCCCGAGCAGCGTGCACAGCGCGAACCCGAGCGCGTTCGCGAGGCCGTGCGTCGCCGCCATGAGCCCGATGCCCGGGTGCGGCGCCCCCGTGAGCTCACCGACCGCCCACCACACCGCGAGCAGCATCGAGGCGCCGAGGGCGACCGAGCCCACGGCGAGGAGGACCCGCGCTCCCCGCCGGGCCGGGATCCCCAGGACGGCCCAGGCGGTGCACCAGAGCGCGCCCGTCAGCACGAGCGCGCCCAGGAGCTCGACCAGGTCGCTCACGAAGTAGCCCACCAGGACCGTCCCCGTCCCCAGCGGCACCCCGAGCGCACCGAGACGGGCGGCAGCCGGTCGACCGGTTGCCCGTGCCGGGGTGTCGCGGTCGACCACGACCGTCAGCCCCGCGACGAGCGCCGCGGCGAAGCCCGCGAAGAGCATGTGCGGGACCGTCAGCGTCAGGTACGTCCCCGAGAACCCGAGCAGTCCCCAGCCGCCCCGGTCGGCGAGCATGGCCGCGGCACCGACCCCCGGCATCACCAGAGCGACCCCGACGGCGAGCCGCACCTCGAGCGGGAGCGGCGGCGTCGGGCCGGGCAGGACCAGGCGGACCGCGGCGCCGAGCAGGACCACCGCGCCCACCAGGAACGGGACGGTCGCCCCCTGGGCGAGGGGACCCGACGGGAGCCACGCCCCGGCCGCCGCGACGGCACCGGCGGCAGGCCACCACGGACCTCCCGCCCCCGGGACGGTCCGCGGCCCCAGCAGCGACAGCCCCAGCGGGAGGACGACGACGAGCCCGACGGCCACCACGACGTCGACGAGGAGCGCGGTCGCCGGGCTCACGTCAGGCCTTGAGCGAGGCGGTCAGGCGCAGGACGTCGTCGACGACGCCGCGCGCCACCGGCAGGCGCGAGAGACGGACGAGCGTGCCCACGATCGGACTCGCCCCCGCCACGAGGCGCCGCGTGCGCACCGTGCCTGCCGACGAGTCCTGGACCCAGAAGAGCGTCACCCCGAGCTGGGCCAGCCACAGCAGCTCGGGCAACCGGGCCCGCAGGGCCGACGGGACGGCGGGCGAGGCCCCCGCGACCACGTCCTCGAAGATCCCGAGCGACAGCTCTCGAGCCTCGCGCGAGGCCTCGCTGAACGGGTTGGCCGCGGCGCCCGGACGGATCGCGACCGAGACGAACTCGGCACCGAACGAGTGGTACGGCGAGAAGACGTCGACCGACGCGTCGAGCACCCCGCGCAGCCGCTCCGTGAGCGTCCCGCCGCGCGCCAGGAACTCGTCCGCCGCCGCCCGGTGAGCGCGCAGGACGTCGAGGTACAGCTCCTGCACCAGGTGGTCCTTGGACGGGAAGTAGTAGTACGCGTTGCCCGTGCTCACCCCGGCGCGCTGCGCGATCGCCCGCATGGTCGTGGCCTCGTAGCCCTGCTCACGCAGCATGGCCAGCGCCGTGTCGAGGACCGTGGCCCGGGTGTGCGCCGACTTGGCGGTGAGCGTCGTGGGCACGGTCGGCGCGACCCGCTCGGGCCCCGTTTTGAACATGTTCAAAAACCTAGCACGAGAAGAGCCCGCCCGGCCACCACGGCCGGACGGGCCGTCCCACGCCCCCTGCTGCTCCTAGAACAGCCGGGAGTCCACGTCGTCGACGCCGCGCATCGCGTCGTAGTCCAGGACCAGGCACCCGATCCCCCGGTCCGTCGCCAGGACGCGGGCCTGCGGCTTGATCTCCTGCGCCGCGAACACACCCCGCACCGGCGCCAGGAGCGGGTCCCGGTTCAGCAGCTCCAGGTAGCGCGTGAGCTGCTCCACGCCGTCGATGTCGCCGCGACGCTTGATCTCGACCGCCACCGTCGCGCCGTCCTTGTCACGCGCCAGGATGTCGACCGGACCGATCGCCGTCGGGTACTCGCGACGGATCAGCGTGTGCCCCGTCCCCAGCAGCTGGATCTGCGCCGCGAGCATCTCCTGCAGATGAGCCTCGACCCCGTCCTTGATCAGGCCGGGATCGACACCCAGGTCGTGGGCCGAGTCGTGCAGGACCTCGTACAGCTCGATCTCGAGCCGGTCGTCGCTCTTGGCGTGCTGGACCGCCCAGAGCTGGGTCACCCCGCGCTCCCGCGCAGCCTCGTCGGGCTCCGAGACCGCCATCGAGCACGGCGGGCTCATCCAGTTGAGCGGCTTGTACGAGCCGCCGTCCGAGTGCAGCAGCACGCTGCCGTCAGCCTTGACGAGCAGCACGCGCGTCGCGAGCGGGAGGTGGGCCGAGAGCCGGCCCGTGTAGTGAGCCGAGCACCGGGCAACCACGAGACGCACGAAGAACTCCTCAGAAGGGACGATGGGGCGGTGGGACCGGAGGGTCGCCGCGGCGGCGAACCGCCGCTGGGGCGAGCACCGGACAGCGCCGGCAGGGACCCCACGAGCGACCGTAGCACCCGGCCACGGCACACCGGCCGGCTCAGACCACCACGCCGCGGCGGCCCGGCGGGGCGGCCTCGAGCCACGACGCCAGGCCGGCGTACGCGCCGCTCGACATCGACAGCTCGAAGCGGACGCCCTCGTACGAGCACTCCACGAGGAACAGGTCGCGGTCCGCGTCGAGCGGACGCCGGGACACGATCTCGAGGTCGGTCCGGCGCCACGTGCGGGCCGGGCGCAGCGACAGGGACCAGCAACGCCACCAGTCGATCCGGCCGACCCCGTACTGCGCGATGCCCAGCGACCAGGACTGACCGGCCCCGACGGGGCGGGCACTGCACTCGAAGGCCCCCACCCGGTGGGCGATGGCCCGAAGACGCAACGCTCCCAGCCCGGCCACGAGCGCCACTGCGAGAAGCAGTGCGATCGCGATCCAGGCGGGGAGCGGCACGTGAGATACCCGGGTCCGTCAGTGGCCGGAGACGCCGGCGCCGTCGAGCACCTCGGCGTCGTCCACCACGAGCATGACCTGGTTGGAGTCCACCGACAGGAACCCGCCGGTGACCCGCACGGCGACCTTCTCGCCGTTCGTGCCGGTGATCCGCACGGTGCCCTCACCGAGGACGGACAGGACGGGCGAGTGGTTCACGAGGATACCGATCTCACCGTCGGCGGCCGGCGCGCTCACCGCGCGCGCGTCCCCGGACCAGATCTTGCGGTCCGCCGCCACGAGGTCGACGTTCAGCTGTGCCACTTCAACTCCTTCATGTCGGTGCGCGGGTCTGACGAAGCGCGCCGCGTGCCCAGCCTGTCGGCCGGGCCCGCGGCGCGCTCACGGCGTGTCAGACGCCGTACTCCTTCTGGATACGGGCCCAGTTGCGCTCGAGGTCCTCGAGGCCACCGATGTTGAAGAACGCCTGCTCGGCGACGTGGTCGAACTCGCCGTCCGCGATCTTCTTGAAGGCCTCGATGGTCTCCGTCAGCGGGACCGTCGACCCGACGACACCCGTGAACTTCTCGGCCATGTAGGTGTTCTGCGAGAGGAACTGCTGGATGCGGCGCGCACGCGCCACGACCGTCTTGTCCTCCTCCGACAGCTCGTCCACACCGAGGATCGCGATGATGTCCTGCAGCTCCTTGTTGCGCTGCAGGATCGACTTCACGCGCGTCGCGACGTCGTAGTGCTCCTGGCCCACGTAGCGCGGGTCGAGGATGCGCGAGGACGACGTCAGCGGGTCGATCGCCGGGTACAGACCCTTCGAGGCGATCTCGCGCGAGAGCTCGGTGGTCGCGTCCAGGTGGGCGAACGTCGTCGCCGGCGCCGGGTCGGTGTAGTCGTCGGCAGGGACGTAGATCGCCTGGAGCGACGTGATCGAGTGACCACGCGTCGAGGTGATGCGCTCCTGGAGCAGACCCATCTCGTCGGCCAGGTTCGGCTGGTAGCCCACCGCGGAGGGCATGCGCCCGAGCAGCGTGGAGACCTCGGAACCGGCCTGCGTGAAGCGGAAGATGTTGTCGATGAAGAGCAGCACGTCCTGCTTCTGCACGTCACGGAAGTACTCCGCCATGGTGAGCGCGGAGAGCGCGACGCGAAGACGCGTGCCCGGCGGCTCGTCCATCTGGCCGAAGACGAGGGCCGTCTTGTCGAAGACGCCCGCCTCCTCCATCTCGACGATCAGGTCGTTGCCCTCACGCGTGCGCTCGCCGACACCGGCGAACACCGAGACACCACCGTGGTTCTGGGCCACACGCTGGATCATCTCCTGGATGAGGACCGTCTTGCCGACGCCCGCACCCCCGAAGAGGCCGATCTTCCCGCCGAGCACGTACGGCGTCAGGAGGTCGATCGACTTGATGCCGGTCTCGAACATGGTGGTCTTCGACTCGAGCTGGTCGAATGCCGGGGGCTTGCGGTGGATGGGCCAGCGCTCGGTGATCTCGAGCTTCTCGCCCTCCTGGAGGTTGAGGACGTCACCGGTCACGTTGAACACGTGCCCCTTGGTGACGTCGCCCACGGGGACGCTGATCGGCGAGCCGGTGTCGGTGACGACGGCGCCGCGGACCAGGCCGTCGGTCGGCTTGAGGGCGATCGCACGGATGAGCGAGTCGCCCAGGTGCTGCGCGACCTCGAGGGTCAGGCGGAAGGACTTCTCCCCCTCGCCCTGGCTGGACAGGTCGATGTCGACGGTCAGCGCGTTGTAGATCTCGGGGATCGCGTCCGACGGGAACTCGATGTCGACGACGGGGCCGATCACGCGGGCGACACGGCCCACGCCGGGTCCGCTCTGGTGCTCGACCTGGGCTTCCACGGTGGTGGCGGTCATTACTGGCCTCGCTTCGCAGGGCCGGAGACAGCTCCGGCAGGTTCGGTGCAGGTGGTGGAGATCGTCGGTGTCGTCATGCGGCGCCTCACGACGCCGCGAGGGCGTCGGCACCGGAGACGATCTCGCTGATCTCCTGGGTGATGTCGGCCTGTCGTGCCTGGTTCGCAAGTCGCGTGTACATGCGGATCAGGTCCTCGGCGTTGTCCGTCGCGGTGTGCATCGCGCGCTGGCGGGCAGCCAGCTCCGACGCGGCCGCCTGCAGCAGGCAGCTGTAGATGCGGCTGCGCACGTAGCGCGGCAGCAGTGCGTCCAGGACGGCCTCGGGCGACGGCTCGAAGTCGTACAGGGGCAGGACGTCGTTCTGACCGACCGGCGCGACCCCTTCGACGACCTCGAGGGGAAGCATCCGGACGACGCGGGGACGCTGCGTCACCATGTTCACGAACTGCGTGGACACGATGTGCAGCTCGCCGACGCCGCCCTCGTCCGCGGGGGCGAGGAAGGCGCCGAGCAGCGTGTCGGCGATCTCGCCCGCCGTGTCCGCCGAGGGCGAGTCCGAGCCGCCGGTCCACGAACCGGCGAGCTCGCGGTGACGGAAGGTGTAGTAGGTCACCGCGCGACGCCCTGCGGCGTAGAGCGCGACCTCCTTGCCCTCGTGCGTGAGGCGCTCGACCAGACGCTCGGTCTCACGGATGATCGACGCCGAGTAGGCGCCGGCCATGCCGCGGTCCGAGGCGACGACGAGCACCGCGACCCGGTTGGTGTCGGTGCGCTCGGACGTCAGCGGGTGCTGGGTCGTCGAGTGCGTCGCCACGGCCGACACCGCGGTGGTGATCGCCTCGGCGTAGGGGCCCGCCTCGGACGACCGGGCGCGAGCCCGGCCGATCCGGGACGCAGCGATGAGCTCCTGCGCGCGGAACATCTTCTTGAGGGACTGCGTCGACTTGATCCGCTGCTTGTAGACGCGCTGGGATCCGGCCATGTCAGGCCTTCTTCTGCCGGACGATCTGCTCCTGCTCGACGACGACGCCCTCTTCCTCGTCGGACTCGCCACCGACGAGGGGGGTGCCGTCGCCCGTGAGGAAGCCGTTGCGGAAGTCGTCGACGCCCTGAGCCAGTGCAGCCTCGGTCTCGTCCGAGAGCTTGCCGGTCGAGGCGATCGTGCTGAGCACCTCGGTGTTGCGGCGCAGGTGGTCGAGCAGCTCGGTCTCGAAGCGACGCACGTCCTCGAGGGGCACGTCGTCGAGCTTGCCCTTGGTGCCGGCCCAGATCGAGGCGACCTGGTCCTCGACCGGGTACGGCGAGTACTGACCCTGCTTGAGGAGCTCCATGAGGCGAGCGCCACGGGTCAGCTGGCCGCGCGAGGCGGCATCGAGGTCCGAGGCGAACATCGCGAAGGCCTCGAGCGAGCGGAACTGGGCCAGCTCGAGCTTGAGCGTTCCCGACACCTGCTTCATGGCCTTGACCTGCGCGGCACCACCGACTCGGGAGACGGAGATTCCGACGTCCACGGCGGGACGCTGGTCGGCGTTGAAGAGGTCCGACTGGAGGAAGATCTGTCCGTCGGTGATCGAGATGACGTTGGTCGGGATGTACGCCGACACGTCGTTCGCCTTGGTCTCGATGACCGGCAGGCCGGTCATCGAGCCCGCGCCCAGCTCGTCCGAGAGCTTCGCACAACGCTCGAGCAGACGGGAGTGCAGGTAGAAGACGTCACCGGGGTACGCCTCGCGGCCCGGCGGGCGGCGGAGGAGCAGCGACACGGCACGGTAGGCCTCGGCCTGCTTCGACAGGTCGTCGAACACGATGAGGACGTGCTTGCCGCCGTACATCCAGTGCTGGCCGATGGCCGAGCCGGTGTAGGGCGCGAGGTACTTGAACCCGGCCGGGTCGGAAGCCGGAGCCGCGACGATCGTCGTGTACTCCAGCGCGCCGGCCTCTTCCAGCGCGCCGCGGACGGCGGCGATGGTCGAGCCCTTCTGGCCGATCGCGACGTAGATGCAGCGGACCTGCTTGGTCGGGTCGCCGGTCTCCCAGTTCGCCTTCTGGTTGATGATCGTGTCGATCGCGATCGCCGTCTTGCCCGTCTGGCGGTCGCCGATGATCAGCTGACGCTGACCACGACCGACGGGGATCATCGAGTCGATCGCCTTGAGGCCGGTCTGCAGCGGCTCGTGGACCGACTTGCGGTCCATGACGCCGGGGGCCTGCAGCTCGAGGGCACGACGGCCCTCGGTCTCGATCTCCCCGAGGCCGTCGATCGGCTGACCCAGCGGGTCGACGACGCGACCCAGGTAGCCGTCGCCGACCGCGACGGAGAGGACCTCTCCGGTCCGACGGACCTCCTGGCCCTCCTCGATGCCGGTGAACTCACCCAGGACGACGACACCGATCTGGCGAACGTCCAAGTTCAGGGCGAGGCCGAGGGTGCCGTCCTCGAAGCGCAGCAGCTCGTTGGCCATTGCGCCCGGAAGGCCTTCCACCTGGGCGATGCCGTCAGCGGCGAGGGTGACGCGACCGACTTCCTCGGTCACCGCGCCCCCGGGCTCGTAGGACTTCACGAAGCTGTCCAGCGCGGCCCTGATCTCGTCGGGCCGGATCGTCAGCTCAGCCATTGCTCTTCTCCTGTCGTGGCCACCCCGCGATGTGCGGGAGCGGTCGAACGTTCTTGTCAGTTCGCCGGCTCGGGAGCCGGCGGGGTGTCGACGACACCGGGGGCCGCGAGGACCTCAGTGTTCGGGCGAACAGGTCAGCTGACCAGTCGTCTGCGTGCGTCGGCCAGGCGCGAGAGGACCGTCGAGTCGACGACGTCCGCCCCGACCTGGACGCGCAGGCCGCCGAGGACCTCGGGGTCCACGGTGACGTTCAGCTGGACTGCCCGGCCGTACGCGCGCTCGAGGAGCGCGGACAGACGGTCCTGCTGTGCCTGGCTGAGCACCGTGCCCGACGTCACCGAGGCGACGAGGCGACGGCGGCGACGTGCGGCGACGTCCCCGAGCCACACCAGGGTGGCCACGAAGCGGCGACCGCGAGGTGCGACGGTCGCCCGCTCCGCGAGGAACTGGGTGACCGGGTCGACCTTGCCCGCGAGCAGAGTGTCGACGAACGCCTTGCGACGAGCGGGTTCGGTCGAGGTCTCCGTCAGCACGCGGCGGGCCTCGCGCTCGCCGACGAGCGACCGCGTGATGCGGAACAGCTCGTCCTCGACGCGCTCGAGCGCCCCGCGGGCCTCGGCCGAGGCCAGGACCGCGTCGACGCCGAGGTGCTCGACGGCGTCGGCGATGTCGCCGTCGTGCGCCCAGCGGTCCCGGGCGAGCCCGGAGACCAGGTCGACGACGCGACCGTCGAAGCCCTCGCGCAGCACGTCGGCCGCCAGGGCGGCCTTGTCCTCGCCCGACCGCGACGGGTCGGCGAGGGCGCGGCGCAACGGCACTGAACCGTCGAGCGCCGCGGCCACGGTGAGGAGCTCCTCGCCCAGGGTGAAGGCGCCCTCACCGGCAGCACGCAGCACCGGCTCGAAGCGCTCCTGAGCCTGCGCGAGGGAGGCTCCGCTCGTCCCGCGCATCAGCCCTCCTTGCCGTTGGCCGCCGCGCTGGCGGCCCCGGCTCCCGCTGCCTCGAGCTCGTCGAGGAATCGGTCCACGACCCGCGACTGACGGGCGGAGTCCTCGAGGGACTCGCCGACGATCTTCGAGGCGAGCTGGGTCGCGAGCGTCCCGACGTCGTTGCGCAGGGAGATCGCGGCCTGCTGACGCTCGGCCTCGATCTGGCGGTGGGCGGTGTCGACGATGCGAGCGGCCTCCTCACCGGCCTTGACCTTGTGGTCGGCGACGATGGCCGACCCCTCGGCACGCGCGTCCTCACGGATCTTCGCGGCCTCGGTGCGGGCCTCCTGCAGCTGCTGGTGGTACTCCGCCAGCGCCGCGGCGGCCTCGGCCTGAGCCGACTCCGCCTTGGCCAGACCGCCCTCGATCTTGGCCGTGCGCTCGTCGAGCACCGCCTGGAACTTGGGCAGGACCATCTTGTAGAAGACGACCGCGATGATGATCAGGACGATCGCCGACCAGAACAGGTCGTAGAACGGCGGGAGGAACAGCTTGATGGGGTCGACCTCGCCAGACTCTGCGGCGAGGACCGCCTGGGGGCCGATGGTCGACATCAGAAGATGAAGCCAGCGACGAAGCCGAGCAGCGCGAGGATCTCGACGAACGCCAGACCGATGAACATGGTGCCGCGGAGCTGGCCGGCGACCTCGGGCTGGCGGGCCATGCCCTCGACCGTCTTGCCGATCAGGATGCCGAGGCCGATGCCCGGGCCGATCGCGGCGATGCCGTAGCCGATGGTGTTGATGCTGCCTTCGACAGCGGCGAGGGTGGTGACGTCCACGGTGTTTCCTTCCGTTGGGCGCCCGGTCGTGCGAACGGGCGTCAGGTGCGATGCGTCAGGTGGAGCTCAGGGGCGGTTCCGGGACCGAGGGCCCGGGACCAGGTGCGTGGTGCGGGTCAGTGCTCTTCCTCGATCGACATGTTGATGTAGACCGTGGCGAGGAGCGCGAAGATGTACGCCTGCAGGCCCGCGACGAACACCTCGAAGAGCGTGATCGCGATGCCGCCCGCGAGGGTCAGCGCGCTGATCGCCTTGAGGGCCGGCGCTGCCTCGAGGAGCAGGAAGTTCGTGGCGGCGAAGCACAGGACCAGCATGATGTGGCCCGCGACCATGTTCGCCGTGAGTCGGATGACGAGCGAGGCCGGGCGGATGATCAGGAGCTGGAGCAGCTCGATCGGCGCCAGGATGAAGTAGATCGGGAACGGCACACCCGGGGGGAACAGGTTCGCCCGGATGTAGCCCCAGAGGCCGTGCTGCCTGATGCCCGCGGCCCAGTAGGCCACGAAGACCCACAGCGCCAGGAGGATCGCCACGCCGGCGACCGAGGTGCCCGCGAGGTTGAGACCCGGCACGACGCCCGTGAGGTTGAACGCGAGGATCGTCACGAAGATCGTCGTGATCATCGGCACGTAGCGGCGAGCCCGCTCGGTCCCCATGATCTCCTCGACGATGTTCACCCGAGCGAAGTCGAGGACCATCTCGACACCGTTCTGGAACCTGCCGGGGACGAGCTTGGCACGCCGGGCCGCGAGCACGAAGATCGTCAGGATCACGATCGTGGCGATCACGCGGATGAGCTGCAGCCGGTTGAACTCGAACGGGGTGTCGCCGAAGAAGATCGCGTCGGGGAAGAACTCACCGATCGTCGGCGCGTGGAAGCCCTCGCCTTCTGCTGCGGCAACGAAGGAAGAGGGGGTCGCGAGCGTGAACAGGGTGGACTCCCGGTGGTCGTCGATTGCCAGGGCCGGGTGCTCTCAGGCACGCCGTCGGACCAGGCCTTCATGGATTCGCCGATAGCCTAACGCATGTTCACGCCTTCACATGTCACGGTCCGGGCATCCTGGCGGTCGCGGGGATATGATGCCCCGGCCCACGGCCCGGCTCGCGCCGCACGTGGGCGCGCACGAGCCGGGCCGAGCCCGGAAGACCCGTCAGGACTTCGGTGTGACGTACGGAATACGGCCACGGTCGACCGCACGGTAGTCGAGCAGCGCGGAGCCGATCACGCCCAGGAGCAGCACGGCCGCGAAGACGATCCGGTCGTAGAACTCGTAGTTCCGCAGCACGGCCAGGACGATCCCGAGCAGCACGATCTTCACGAGCCAGCTCCCCAGGACGACCGCTGCGGTCGTGGTCGGGGTCGAGCGCGCGGTGCGGGCCATCGCGACGATCGTCGTGCCGGAGAAGACCAGCGCGATCGCGACGCCCATGAGCGCGCCCCAGACGCCCGCCGTGCCGGCGAGGAGCGCACCGAGCCCGACACCGAGCACCAGGAGGCCGCCGAGCAGGAGCAGGGTGTCGCGCAGGGCGCGGCGGAACACCGCGCTCACGGCCTCGGCCACGACGTCGGCCGGGTCGGGGGCGGACACGCCCTCGGCCGGGAGGGCCACGGGGGCCCCGGACGTCGACGGCGCGCGGGCCGCGTCCGCGGCCGTCGGCTCAGCCGCCGCCGCGGGCGTCGTCGGCTCGTCGGGGGTCTGCGGTGCAGGAGTCGTCATCGGGAGGTTCCTTCGGGGTGAGCGCGGTGGGGGTCGGTGGGGCCCGTCGGGGGGCCCGGCGTCGGTGCGGGGACGACCGGTGACGCGCCGCTGGCCCCGGCGGCCCGCCGGGGCACCGCCGTCGGGATGCCCTCGGGCGCGGTCACGGCGTCGTCGTCGAGGAACCTGCCCCGGGTCCGTAGCGGTCCGAGCGTGAGGATCGCGGCCACGACCACCGCGACGCCGAGCCCGATCGCGACGTTCTCCGCGGGCCAGCGCACGAGCGCGACCGCGCCGAACGCGAAGACCGCGGTCCACAGGTACATGATGATGACGGCGCGGCGGTGCGAGTGACCGAGCGCCAGCAGCCGGTGGTGCAGGTGGAGCCGGTCGGGGTGGAAGGGCGACTTGCCCGTGCCCACCCGGCGGGCCACCGCGAGGACCATGTCGAGCAGCGGCAGGAGGATGACGGCGAGCGGCAGCAGGATCGGGATGAGCTCGCGCTGCTTGCTCGGGTCCGAGGCGGTGCCCATGTCGATGCTCCCCGTCACCACGATCACCGCGGACGCGAGCACGAGGCCCAGGACCATGGATCCCGAGTCCCCCATGAAGATCCGGGCCGGGTGGAAGTTGTGCGGGAGGAACCCCAGACAGATCCCGACGAGGGCCGCCATGACCAGGGTCGCGAGGTTGGAGTAGTCCGTGGGGCTCGCCGCGACCGTGAGGCTGTACGTGTACACGAAGTAGGCCGAGCCTCCGATCGCGATGAGCCCGGCGGCCAGCCCGTCGAGGCCGTCGACGAAGTTCACGGCGTTCATCGCGACCACCACGACGAGCACCGTCACGATGAGCGAGAGCCGCGACGAGCCGATCACCAGCCCGTTGATGGGGAACGTCGTGAGCTGCACGCCCTGCCACGCGATGAACAGGGCCGCGAGGACCTGCCCGGCCAGCTTGGTCATCCAGTCGAGGTCCCAGATGTCGTCGGCCACGCCCAGCAGGCAGACGATCAGCGCTCCCCCGACGATCGCCCAGGCCCGGTGGTCGATCTCGAAGACCCCTTCGAGGAACGGCATCTGCGAGGCGAACGCCACGGCCACGACGAGGCCCGCGGTCATCGCGAGCCCGCCCAGCCGGGCCGTGGGGATGGTGTGCACGTCACGGTCCCGGACGGCCGTGATGGCTCCCGTCCTCGCGGCGATCCAGTAGGCCAGCGGTGTCAGCAGGTAGGTGACGGCCGCTGCGATCAGCAGGACGAGCAGATAGACCCTCACCCGCCGTTCGCCCCCGGGGTGCTCGTCGTCTCGTCGCGGTCAGCGCGGCGTTCTCCGGCGGCCTCGTCGACAACCGTCCCGTCGAGGCCGTCCACGCCCTCGCCGGGCGCCTCGGACGAGCCGTCGGCCCCCGGGGCGACCTCGTCGCCGGGCGCAGGGACCTCGGCGGGCTCCTCCCCGATGCCCAGGACAGGGGCGATCTCGCGCAGTCGCTCGAGCGAGACCGCACCCTCGCGCACGACCCGCAGGTGCGGACCGGTCGCGTCGACGATGGTCGAGGCCACTCCCCCGGGCGCCGTGCCGCCGTCGAGGTAGACCGCGACCGAGTCCCTGAGCTGCTCCTGGGCGTCTTCGACGTCGAGCGCGGCCGGACGTCCGGTGGAGTTGGCGCTCGAGACCGCGAGGGGTCCCGTACGGCGCAGCAGGGCGAGCGCGGCCGGGTGGTCGGGCATGCGCAGCGCGACGGTCCCGTGCGTCTCGCCGAGGTCCCACATGAGCGAGGGCTGCGCGGGCAGGATGACGGTGAAGCCACCGGGCCAGAACGCCTCGACGAGGGCGCGCGCGTCGTCGGGCACGTCGGTCGCGAGGCCGTCGAGGGTCCGCAGGTCCGGGACCAGGACGGGCGGCGGCATCTGCCGCCCGCGCCCCTTCGCGGCGAGGAGGGCCGCGACGGCGTCGGCGTCGAACGCGTCGGCCCCTATCCCGTAGACGGTGTCGGTCGGCAGGACCACGAGGCCGCCGCGCGAGACGGCGTTCACCGCCTCGTCGATCGACGGTCCCCAGGTGTTCGGGTCGGTGACGGGGTGCACAGAGCTCACGCTTCTCAGTCTTCCATGTCCGAAGGGTCCGCTGGTGCGGCGGTCGTGCCCGTCGTCGCCCGCGAGCGGCGGGCCACGACCATGCGGGGTCTGCCCGTGAGGTCGTGGGCGGTCCTGATGTCCTCGAAACCACCGACCGCGGCGACCATCTCTCGCACGGCAGCCGCCTGGACCTCGGCGTGCTCCATGACGTAGAGACCGCCGGCGGTCAGCAGCCGCGCGGCCGCACGGGTCACGCCGCGCGGCACCTCGAGGCCGTCCTCGCCGAGCCCGTAGAGCGCGACCTGCGGGTCGTGCAGGGCGACCTCGGGGTCGTGCGGGACCGCGTCGGGCGGCACGTAGGGCGGGTTGGAGACGACGACGTCGCACGACCCGTCGAGCGAGGTGAGCGCGGTCCGGGCGTCCCCCCGGACGAGCTGCACGACGGCGCCGCTCGCCTCGCGGACGCGGGCCACGTTGCGCTCGGCCCAGGCGTGGGCGGCGCGGTCGAGCTCGACGGCGTGCACGAGCGCCCCGGGGACCTCGGTCGCGACGGCCAGGGCGATCGCGCCCGACCCCGTGCACAGGTCCACGACGACGGGGGCCCGCGAGCTGCGGGCGGCGACCGCGAGAGCCTCGTCGACCGCTACCTGCGCGACCTGCTCGGTCTCGGGGCGCGGGACGAACACGCCGGGGCCCACGACGAGGTCGAGGTGGCGGAACGGAGCGGTGCCCGTGAGGTGCTGGAGCGGGACGCGCGCGGCGCGGGCGTCGAGCAGGCGCGCGAGGTCGCCGAGCACGTCGGCCGAGGTGCGGGGCGCCGGGTCCCCGTCCACGGGGTCGGGCAGCAGGGTCCCCACGGGTCGACCCAGGACCGCGGCCGACACGACCCGCTCGCGCGGGACGCCCGCGGCGTGCGCGAGCAGCAGCTCGGCGTCCACGCGGGGCGTGTCGATCCCGGCTCGCCCCAGCCTGGCCGCAGCCTCGCGCACGAGGCGCGAGACGTCGTCGGGCAGGTCGACGGACGAGGAGCCGGGGGTCCGGGGCGGGACCTCCGCGGAGGTCACGACGCCGCGGCGGCGAGGCGCGCCGCCTCGTCGGCGTCGATGGCCGACCGGATCACGGGCTCCAGGTCGCCGTCGAGGACCTGGTCCAGGTTGTACGCCTTGTAGCCCGTGCGGTGGTCCGCGATCCGGTTCTCGGGGTAGTTGTACGTCCGGATGCGCTCGGAGCGGTCCACGGTGCGCACCTGCGAGCGGCGCAGGTCGTTCGCGGCGGCCGCCTCCTCCTCCTGGCGCGCGGCCAGCAGACGCGCGCGCAGCACGCGCATGGCCTGCTCGCGGTTCTGGAGCTGGGACTTCTCGTTCTGCATCGAGACCGTGATCCCCGTGGGCAGGTGCGTGATGCGCACCGCGGAGTCCGTCGTGTTGACCGACTGCCCGCCGGGGCCCGACGACCGGTACACGTCGATGCGGAGCTCGTTCTGGTCGATCTCGATCTCGCCCGCGTCCTCGACCTCGGGGAACACGAGCACGCCCGCGGCCGAGGTGTGGATGCGGCCCTGCGACTCGGTCACGGGCACGCGCTGGACGCGGTGGACACCGCCCTCGTACTTGAGGTTGGCCCACACGCCGTCCGCGGGGTCCGTGGCGCCCGCTCGCGCCTTGACCGCGACCTGGACGTCCTTGTAGCCGCCGAGGTCCGACTCCGTGGCCTCGATGACCTCGGTCTTCCAGCCCCGGCGCTCGGCGTAGCGCAGGTACATGCGCAGCAGGTCCCCCGCGAACAGCGCGGACTCCTCGCCGCCCTCGCCCGCCTTGATCTCGAGGATCACGTCGCGTCCGTCGTCGGGGTCGCGCGGCACGAGGACCCTGCGCAGCTTCTCGGTCGCGGCCGCAGCCGTCGCCTGGAGCGCGGGCAGCTCGGCGGCGAAGGACGCATCCTCGGCAGCGAGCTCGGCCGCGGCCTCGACGTCGTCGGTCGCGTCGCGCCACGCGCGGTAGGCCGCGACGACCTGGCCCAGCTCGGCGTACCGGCGCCCGAGCGTGCGCGCCCGGCCGGCGTCCGCGTGGACCGCGGGGTCGGCGAGCAGCGTCTCGATCTCGGCGTGCTCGGCGAGCAGGTGTTCGACGGCGGCAAAGGACTCGGTCACGAGGGTGTCCTGACGAGAGGGTGGGTGGTGGGGCTGTCCGGCACGTCCGGCACAGTCGGTCGGGGCCGTGGCGCCGGACGTCGGCACCGGACAAGACGACAGCGCCGGTGGAACGAGCGCTCCGCCTGCCCCTGGAGAGGTTGACGGACGCCCGGACCACCGGCGCTGGAGAGTCGCTACTTGTCGGCGGCCTTCTTGCCGTAACGAGCCTCGAAGCGGGCCACGCGGCCACCGGTGTCGAGGATCTTCTGCTTGCCCGTGTAGAACGGGTGGCAGGCCGAGCAGACGTCGGACGAGATGCGCCCGGACTTCTCGGTGCTGCGCGTGACGAACGTGGAACCGCAGGTGCAGGTCACCTCGGTCACGACGTACTCGGGGTGGATATCAGCCTTCACAGGACTCTCCTCAATGGGGTGCCCCCGGGTCGCCTGCGGACAGCAGCCGTGAACCGGGGACGGGGAAACCAACAGGACATTGTGCCAGACGGGTCCGGCACAAGGGAAACTCGTGGGCCGCCCGCCCGCGAGGACGGGGGCGGACGGCCCACGGTGGATCAGACGGCGCGACCGACCTCTTCGTCGTTGTTGATGCCGCCAGGTGTGGTCTTCTGCACCTGGAGCAGGAACTCGACGTTGGACTTGGTCTCCTTGAGCTTGCCGAGCAGCAGCTCGATCGCCTGCTGCTGGTCGAGCGCGCCCATCACGCGACGCAGCTTGTAGACGATGCGGAGCTCGTCCTGCGGCATGAGGATCTCCTCGCGCCGCGTACCGGACGCGTTGACGTCCACGGCCGGGAAGATGCGCTTGTCCGCGAGCGAGCGGGAGAGCCGGAGCTCCATGTTCCCGGTGCCCTTGAACTCCTCGAAGATGACCTCGTCCATCTTGGAGCCGGTCTCGACGAGCGCCGAGGCGAGGATCGTGAGCGACCCGCCGTTCTCGATGTTGCGAGCGGCACCGAAGAAGCGCTTGGGCGGGTACAGCGCCGAGGCGTCGACACCACCCGACAGGATGCGCCCGGAGGCCGGGGCAGCCAGGTTGTAGGCGCGCGACAGACGCGTGAGCGAGTCGAGCAGCACGACGACGTCCTGACCCAGCTCCACGAGACGCTTGGCGCGCTCGATCGCGAGCTCCGCGACGATCGTGTGGTCGGACGCGGGGCGGTCGAACGTCGAGGCGATGACCTCGCCCTTGACCGTCCGCTCCATGTCCGTGACCTCTTCAGGTCGCTCGTCCACGAGCACGACCATGAGGTGGACCTCAGGGTTGTTCGTCGTGATCGCGTTCGCGATCTGCTGCATGATGATCGTCTTGCCCGCCTTGGGCGGGGCGACGATCAGACCACGCTGGCCCTTGCCGATCGGGGCGACGATGTCGATCACGCGCGGCGTGAGACGACCCACCTCGCCCGTCTCGAGGCGCAGGCGCTCCTGCGGGTAGAGCGGCGTGAGCTTGTTGAACTCGGCGCGGTTGCGCGCGGCCTCCGGCGACATGCCGTTGACCGAGTCGAGCCGGACCAGCGCGTTGAACTTCTGGTTGCGCGGACCGGTCTGCTGGAACGACTCGCCGTCGCGGGGCTGACGCACCGCACCGACGATCGCGTCTCCGCGGCGCAGCCCCGACTTCTTGACCTGGCCGAGCGAGACGTAGACGTCGTTCGGCCCGGGCAGGTAGCCGCTCGTGCGCACGAACGCGTACTGGTCGAGCACGTCGAGGATGCCCGCCACGGGCAGCAGCACGTCGTCCTCGGTCACCTCGATGTCGTCGAGGCCCGCGACGTCGATGTTCCCGCCCCGGCTGCGTCCGCGCTTACGGTCCCGGTCGCGGTTGCGGTCACGACCCCGACGGCGGCGGCCGCCGCGCTCGTCGTACTCGTCGTTCTGGCGGTTGCCCTGGCCCTGCTGGTCGCGCTGGCCGCCCTGCGACTGCTCGCCCTGGCGGGCGCCCTGGCCCTGCTGGTCGCGCTGGCCCTGCTGGTCGCGCTGGCGCTGGCCGCCCTGGCGGTCGGCCTGTCGCTCCTGCTGGCCGCTCTGGCGGTCCTGCTGGCCCTGCTGGCCCTGACGCTCACCGCGGTGGGTGCTCGCGCCCTCGGGTGCGGGCTCGCGACCGGCCTCGCGACCGGCCTCGACGTCGCCGCCGCGCGGGGCACCGGCGCCCCGACCGGAACGACGCGAGCCGCGCTCGGGAGCCGCGCCGGTCACCAGGCCGACCGCCGCCGCGGCACGCGCGGCACGCTCGTCCGGGGTCTCTCCCCCGGCGGCGCGGTGCTCGCCGTCCGTCCGGGCGGCACGCCCGCCCTGCTCGAGGAGCGGGGCGACGATGTCGGCGGCCTGGTCGGTGCGGGCGGAACGCTCGCCCCGCTCCCGACGCGGGCGCTCGACGCTCTCGGTCGCTGCACGCGCGGGCACCTCGACGGCCGGCTGCACGACGACCTTCTCGGTCTGGGTGTCCCTCTCCGGCGCGCGGCGCGCGGAGTCGGACCCGCCGGCGGGGCGCTCGGAAGCGCTCTTCTCGCCGGAGGTGGTACGGATGACGTCGACAAGATCGCTCTTGCGCATCTTGGACGTGCCCTTCACACCGAGCTGCGAGGCGAGTGCCTGCAGCTCGGGGAGGCGCAGCGTCGAGAGTGCGCCTGCACGGGCGGTGTCGGTGGTGTCTGTCACGAAGGACCCTTCCCCTCGTTTGCGCCCACTTGTCTCGGTTCGAGGGGTGGGCCGCGGGTGATCGACGCTCGGCACGTGACGGCCGGAACGCAGTGGAACCACGCGTCAGTGGTACGACGACGTCAGCTGACGTGGGCTGGATTGCCTTCTCGCGGGGTCTGAGTCGCAGTCAGTGGTTGCTCTGCCGATGCCCGGGGACTCGGCGGGTACTCGTCGAGGGAATCACCGAGGCATCATCATGAACCTGCGAAGGCTCAATGGATTCTACCATCCGTGGACCTCGTGCGGACCAGTCCTCCCACGGGTCGGCGTCGCGCCCCGAGAAGCGGTCAGCGCACCTCTCGGCGGGGCGTGCCCGTCGCGTGCGTCGTGCCCAGGACGCGCTCCGAACGCACACCGCCCAGGTCGATCCCGGGACGGTAGGCACGCCACCGGTCGGAGCCGTGCAGCAGGTCGCGCAGCACCCGGTCCGCCCGCTCCCGGTCCGCGACGCTCCCGAGGAGCAGGACGGTCGGCCCCGCACCCGAGATGGTCGCGGCCAGCCCGTCGGCGCGCAGCGCCCGCACGAGCTCCCAGGACGCCGACATGACGCCCGCCCGGTACTCCTGGTGGAGCTTGTCCTCGGTCGCCTCGAACAGGTGCTGGGGAGAACGCGTGAGGGCCTCGACGAGCAGTGCGGCCCGGCCGGCGTTGAGCGCGGCGTCGGCGTGGGGCACCGTCTCCGGCAGGACGCCACGGGCCCGGCTCGTCGCGAGCCGGATCGTCGGGACCAGGACCGTGGCCTCGATGTCGGGGTGGACGTCGAGACGCACCGCGTGCGCGCCCTCCTGCCCCTCGACCGTGCTGGTCCACGCGATCGTCGCTCCCCCGTAGATTGCGGGGGCCGCGTTGTCGGGATGCCCCTCGAACTCGGTCGCGAGCCGCAGGACGGTCGCGTCGTCGAGCGCGGCGGGGTCGGCGACGAGCGCGCGCGCCGCGACGATCCCCGCGACGACGGCCGCCGCGGAGGATCCGAGGCCGCGCCCGTGCGGGATCGCGTTGGTGCAGGTCAGGTGCAGGCCCGTCTGCGGGGCGCCGACCAGGTCGAGCGCCGCGCGCAGCGCGCGCACGACCAGGTGCCGCTCGTCGCCCGGGACCTCCCCGGCGCCCTCGCCCTGGACGTCGACGACCACGTCACCGTTGCCGAGCGCCTGGACCTCGAGCACGTCGTAGCGGGCGAGCGCGAGCCCCAGGGCGTCGAAGCCCGGCCCCAGGTTCGCGCTCGTCGCGGGCACACGCACGCGCACATGGTCGGCTCCGAGCTGCATCTCGCGGACCTCTCTTCAGGGACGGGCGGGCGGGCCCGGGACGGGTGCCGCCCCGGCGCCGCTGGGGCGCCGGGGCCGGACGGGACAGGCGTCGGGACTGGCGGCGGCCGGGTCAGCCGAGCTCGAGCGCGTCGGCGATCGAGACGACGTCGGCGCTCACCCGGACCGGGGTCACGTCGGCGCCGTCGAGCGTCTTGAGCGCCCACTGCGGGTCCTTGAGGCCGTGCCCCGTGACCGTCACGACGATGCGCGCACCGGCGGGCACGAGGCCGCGCTCGGCGCGCGAGAGGATGCCCGCGACGCCGGCCGCGGAGCCCGGCTCGACGAACACGCCGGCCTCGGCCGACAGGATGCGGTGCGCCGCGAGGATCTGCTCGTCGGTCACGGCCTCGATGACTCCGCCCGACTCGTCGCGCGCGGCCTCTGCCTGGGCCCACGACGCGGGGTTGCCGATGCGGATCGCGGTCGCGATGGTCTCGGGGTGCGTGATGGGGTGGCCCGCGACGATCGGTGCCGCGCCGGCAGCCTGGAAGCCCCACATGACCGGGGTCCGCGTGGAGACCGCGGGCAGGTGCGCGCCGGGGGCGTCGGGGTCGCCCAGGCCCGCGTACTCGCGGAAGCCTTTCCAGTACGCCGTGATGTTGCCTGCGTTGCCCACGGGCAGCGCGTGGATGTCGGGGGCGTCGCCCAGGGCGTCGACGATCTCGAACGCGCCGGTCTTCTGGCCCTCGATGCGGTCCGGGTTCACCGAGTTGACGAGCTCGACCGGGTAGGCCTCGGCGAGCTTGCGTGCCGCGACCAGGCAGTCGTCGAAGTTGCCGTCGACCTGGAGCAGCCTGGCGCCGTGCGCGATGGCCTGGCTCAGCTTGCCCATGGCGATCTTGCCGTCCGGGACGAGGACGGCGCAGACCATGCCGGCCTTGGTCGCGTACGCGGCGGCCGACGCCGACGTGTTGCCCGTCGAGGCGCACACCACGACCTTCGCCCCCCGGCTCGCGGCCGAGGAGATCGCGGCGGTCATGCCGCGGTCCTTGAACGACGCGGTCGGGTTCATGCCCTCGACCTTGAGGAAGACCTGGGCCCCGGTCCGGGCCGAGAGCGCGGGCGCCTCGACGAGGGGCGTGCCGCCCTCGCCGAGCGTCACGATGCGCTCGGTGACGTGGGCGGGCATGCGGTCGGCGTACTCGGCGATGATGCCTCGCCACTGGTGGGCCATCAGGCTCCCTCGACTCTCAGGACGGACGTGATCTCTCGGACGGGTTCGAGCACCGCGATCGCGTCGACCGTCGCGGCGAGCGCGGCCTCCGCTGCGGCGTGGGTCGTGATGACGAGGTGCGCGACGCCGGTCGGCCCGTCGCCCTGGGTGCCGTCGGACGGCTCGGACGGCTGGCGGACGGCCTCGATCGAGACGCCCTTCGAGGCGAGCACCTGCGCCACCTGGGCCAGGACGCCGGGGCGGTCGTCGACCGCGAGGCGGACCTGGTAGCGCGTCACCGCGGTGCTGGCGGGCAGGATCGGCAGCGCGGCGTAGATCGACTCCTCGGGGCCCTTGCCCCCCAGCACCCGGTGACGCGCGGCCGACACGACGTCGCCCAGGACCGCCGATGCCGTGGGCGAGCCTCCCGCGCCGCGACCGTAGAACATGAGCTCGCCCGCGGCGTCGGCCTCGACGAAGACCGCGTTGAAGGCCCCCCGGACCCCGGCGAGGGGATGCGTGAGCGGGACGAGGGCCGGGTGCACGCGCACCGAGACGCCGTGCGCGCCGTCGTCCCCCGTCACGGCCTCCGCGATGGCGAGCAGCTTGATGACGTGACCGGTCTGCGCGGCCCACGCGACGTCGTCGGCCGTGATGGCCGTGATGCCCTCGCGCGCGACGTCCTCGAGCGAGACGCGCGTGTGGAACGCGAGGCTCGCGAGGATCGCGGCCTTGGCCGCTGCGTCGAAGCCCTCGACGTCGGCGGTCGGGTCGGCCTCGGCGTAGCCCAGGTCCTGGGCCTGCTTCACGGCGTCGTCGAACGACATGCCCGTGCTCGCCATCTGGTCCAGGACGTAGTTCGTGGTCCCGTTGACGATGCCCAGGATGCGTCGCACGTGGTCGCCCGCGAGCGACTCGCGGACCGGGCGGACGATCGGGATGGCGCCCGCGACGGCGGCCTCGAAGTAGATGTCGACGCCCGCGGTGTCCGCGGCCTTGTAGAGGGTGGGGCCGTCCTCGGCCAGGAGCGCCTTGTTCGCGGTCACGACGGCGGCACCCGCCTCGATCGCCCGCAGCAGCAGCGAGCGGGCCGGCTCGATCCCGCCCATGACCTCGATGACGATGTCGGCGCGCGTGACGAGCCCCTCGGCGTCCTCGGTGAGCAGCGAGCGGTCGACCGACTCCGCAAGGGGGCGCGGGGCCGACGCGTCGCGCACCGCGATCCCCACGAGCTCGAGCGGCGCACCGACGCGCGAGGCGAGGTCGGCGCTCTGCTGCGTCAGCAGCCGGGCCACCTCGGACCCGACGACGCCGCACCCGAGCAGCGCGACGCGCAGCGGACCTTGCTCCTGCTGGCTGGCTCCCACGAAGCTCCTCCTCCATCACCCGGCCCGCACGGTCAGCGGTGCCGTCGTTCTCGGGTCCCTGCCGGACGCGGTCGCGTCGGAGGGACTGCCTGACCCTGGCGGACCGCGGCACCCCGTGCCGCACGTCCCGACCCGTCGGTCCGAGCCTGTCGATCCTCGCCCGGTTGCCCGGATCCTGGGCGCTCGTCTCAGGATACGAGTGCGTGAGCACCGTTCCACGGTGCGCGCGCCCAGGCTCCGCGCCGTCAGCCCAGGTCGAGCGCGAGCAGGTCGTCCTCCGTCTCGCGCCGGACCAGGACCCTGGTCTCACCCTCCGCCACGGCCACGACCGGGGGCCGGGGCACGTGGTTGTAGTTCGAGGCCATCGAACGGCCGTAGGCACCCGTCGCGGGGACGGCCAGCAGGTCGCCGGCCTGCACGTCGCCCGGGAGCAGCACCTCGTGGATCACGATGTCGCCGCTCTCGCAGTGCTTGCCGACCACCCGAGCGAGCACGGGCGCCGCGTCCGAGAGACGGTTCGCGAGCTCGGCGTGGTAGTCCGCGCCGTACAGGGCCGGGCGGATGTTGTCGCTCATGCCGCCGTCGATCGAGACGTACGTGCGGACGAAGGTCTCGGCCTCCGACCCGGCACCGCCCCCCGCGACGCGCACGGGCTTGACCGTGCCGACCGTGTAGAGCGTCAGCCCCGCGGGACCGACGATCGCCCGACCAGGCTCGATCGAGAAGCGGGGCAACGGCGTCCCCAGCTCCGCCGACGTGGCCGCGACCGAGGCGGCGATGTCCTTCGCGATGCGGTCGGGGTCGAGCGAGACCTCGCCCGGCAGGTAGGCGATGCCGTACCCGCCGCCCAGGTCCACCTCGGGGACGAGGAAGCCCGTGCGCGCTGCGAGCGCTGCCCGCAGCTCGAGGACCTTGCGCGCCGCGACCTCGAAGCCCGACGGGTCGAGGATCTGCGACCCGATGTGCGAGTGGATGCCCAGCAGCTCGAGCTCGGGGTGCGCGAGCACCGCGAGGAGCGCGGTCATGGCCGGGCTGTCCTCGTCCTGCGCACCGGGGGCCGTCGCGAGCGAGAGCCCGAACTTCTGGTCCTCGTGCGCGGTCGAGATGTACTCGTGCCCGCCCGCGTGCACGCCTGTGGTCACGCGGATCATGACCGGGGCCGGAGCCCCGCCGCGCGCCCTGGCCGCGGCCGCCACGCGCTCGACCTCGACGAGCGAGTCCACGATGATCCGGCCCACGCCCGCGTCGAGCGCACGCTCGATCTCCGCGTCCGACTTGTTGTTGCCGTGCAGTCCGACGTGCTCGCCGGGCACCCCCGCACGCAGCGCGACCGCGAGCTCTCCGCCCGTCGCGGTGTCGATCCGCAGCCCCTCGGCGTGGAGCCAGCGTGCCACCGCGACCGACAGGAACGCCTTGCCCGCGTAGTAGACGTCGACGCCCGCACCGACCTCGGCGAACGCGGTCTCGAAAGCCCGCCGGTAGGACCGTGCCCGCTCGCGCAGGTCGGCCTCGTCGAGGACGTACGCTGGCGTGCCCTGGGCAGCCGCGAGCTCACGCACGTCGACCCCCCCGACGCTCAGCGCGCCGTCCGGCCCGCGGCGCACGCCGCTCGACCACGGCTCGCCCGGCACGAACGTGCCGGTCGGCGAGAAGGTGGGCGACGTCGTCGGGCCGGCGGCGGCCGCCGCGCTCACATGCGCTCCGGCGCAGACACCCCGAGCAGACCCAGGCCGTTGGCGAGCACCTGACGCGTCGCGTCGTTGAGCCACAGGCGCGTGCGGTGCACGTCCGTGACCTCCTCGTCGCCCAGCGGCGTCACGCGGCACTCGTGGTACCAGGAGTGGTAGTCGCCCGCGAGCGCCTCGAGGTAGCGCGCGACACGGTGCGGCTCGCGCAGCTCGGCCGCCTGGGCGACCACGCGCGGGAACTCGGTGAGCGCGCCCAGCAGGACCGACTCGGTCTCGTGCGTCAGGAGCGACGGGTCGAACGCCTCGCTCCCGTCCTCACGGAACCGCGAGACCCCGTGCGCCTGCGCGTTGCGCGCGACGTTCGCCGTGCGGGCGTGCGCGTACTGCACGTAGAAGACCGGGTTCTCGTTGGTCGCCCTGGACAGCAGGTCGAGGTCCAGGTCGATGCTCGAGTCGGTCGAGGAGCGGGCGAGCGAGTAGCGCGCGGCGTCCACGCCCACGGCGTCGACCAGGTCCTCGAGCGTCACGACGGTCCCGGCACGCTTGGACATGCGGACCGGCTGGCCGTCCTTGACCAGGTTGACCATCTGGCCGATGAGGATCTGGAGGTTCTTGCCCGGCTGGTCGCCGAACGCCGCGCACACCGCCATCATGCGGCTCACGTACCCGTGGTGGTCCGCACCGAGCATGATGATGACGTCGTCGAAGCCGCGATCGCGCTTGTCGAGGTAGTACGCGATGTCGCCCGCGATGTACGCCGCCTCGCCGTCCGACTTGATGATGACGCGGTCCTTGTCGTCGCCGAAGTCGGTCGTGCGCAGCCACGTCGCGCCGTCGGCCTCGAACACGTGACCGCCCTCGCGCAGACGCTGGACCGCGCGCTCGACCGCGCCCGACTCGTGCAGCGAGTCCTCGTGGAAGTACACGTCGAAGTCGACGCCGAAGTCGTGCAGCGCGGCCCGGATCTCGTCGAACATCCGCTCGACGCCGCGCGCCCGGAAGACCTCCTGGGCCTCGTCGTCGGGCAGCGTGCGCGGGTCCGGGTCTCCCGCCGCGACCGCGTCGGCGATGACGGCCTCCGCGATCTCCGAGATGTACTGGCCGCCGTAGCCGTCCTCGGGAGCCTCCTGGCCCTTGGCACGCGCGAGCAGCGAGCGCGCGAAGCGGTCGATCTGCGCGCCGTGGTCGTTGAAGTAGTACTCGCGCGTGACCTCCGCGCCGGACGCCTGCAGCACGCGGGCCAGCGAGTCCCCCACCGCGGCCCAGCGCACGCCACCGATGTGGATGGGGCCCGTGGGGTTCGCCGAGACGAACTCGAGGTTGATGCGCGTGCCGGCCTCGGAGTCGTTGTTCCCGTAGGTCGCGCCCTGCGCGAGGATCGTGCGGGCGAGCTCGCCCGCGGCGGCCGCGTCGAGCGTGATGTTCAGGAAGCCCGGTCCCGCGATGTCCACGGACTTGATGCCCGGGTGCGCGGCGAGACGCTGCGCGAGGTCCTCGGCCAGGACGCGCGGGGCGACGCCGGCCTTCTTCGCGAGCTGCAGGGCGACGTTCGTGGCCCAGTCGCCGTGCTCGCGCTGGCGGGGTCGCTCGACGTGGACCGACGTGGGCACCGCGTCGGCAGGCAGGGCGAGGGTGCCGTCGGCGACGGCGGAGGCCAGGGCAGCGCTGAGCGCTTGGGAGAGCTCGTTCGGGGTCACCCGACGATTCTAGCGAGGGACGCTAGGGCTTTGTGTCGACGTCCGCAGCCGTGGTCGAGGGGCGCCCCCGGCGGGCGCGCCGAGCCCACGTGTCCTCGATCATCACCGGACGGCAGCCCGCGACGGCCGCGACGAGGATCACGACGAGCGTGCCGAACAGGAAGACGAACGTGCTGTCCCACGAACCGCTGCGCCCGTAGAGGATGCCCGCGGTCAGGGGCCCGGCCCCTGCCAGGAGGTACCCGACGCCCTGCACGAACCCGGACAGCGCGACGGCCCCGGCCGACGTGCGGCTGCGCAGGTTGATGAGCGCGAGCCCGAGCGGGAACGTCGAGGCCCCCAGCCCGGCGAGCACGACCCACACCCACGTCGCGGGGCCGGCCTGGCCGCCCATGAGCCCGCCGTAGCCGACCGCGAGCATCGCGACGAAGAGCACCACGAGCGGGTACGGGTTGCGCATCCGGGCCGCGAGCAGCGGCGTGACGATCGACATGGGCATGCCGACGAACGCGTACAGCGCGAGCGCGCTCGCCGCGACGGGCTCCGACATCCCCGCGTCGATCAGGACGTGCGGCAGCCACGCGAACATGACGTAGGTGTTGAGCGAGTTGAGACCGAACATGACCGCGATGCCCCACGCGAGCGGGCTGCGCCAGGCGCGACCCTCGTGGCGGTGGCGGCCGTCCAGGCCCGCGGTGTGCTCGGGTGAGTGCTCGAGCACCGACGCGAGCTCGGCCCGGGCGCGCGCCGAGCGGGCGATCACCACGGTCCACGGCACGGCCGCGAGCAGCCCCACGAGCGCCCACCCGCCCAGGGCAGGACGCCAGCCGAGCGAGGACGCGATGCCGACCACGAGGAGCGGCGGGATCGCCGTGCTCAGCGACAGCGTCACGGTGTACGCCGCTGTCACCGCACCGATCCGGTCCGGGAAGTACCGCTTGACCAGGGGTGGCAGCAGCACGTTGCCCATGCCCATGCCCGCCAGCGCCACCGCGGTCCACACCAGGAAGGACGGGGCCGTGCTCGACAGCGACCGCAGGATCTCCCCGACCGAGCTCACGACCAGCGCGGCCACGAGCGTGGGCTCGAGGCCGAACCTCCGCGAGAGGACGGGGACGAGGGAGCCGAAGACCGCGAACGCGATCACGGGGACCGTGCCCAGCAGCCCGGCCACCTGGTCGCTCAGGTCGATGTCGGTCCGGACCACGTCCAGGATCGGGGAGACCGAGGCGACCGCGATCCGCAGGTTGAAGGCCGCGAGGACGATCCCGGCAAGGACGACGAACCTCCCCTTCCACGGCCGGAGGGTGCTGTCGGGGGTCGAGCTCGAGTCCTGGCGATCCACTCCAGGAGGGTACGCACCGGTCGCCCCGGGCACCGGTCCCGGAGCGCTCCCCGGGCTGGTGAGTCCGGTCACCCCGCCCCCACCGGGCCCGGGTGTCGCGTGCGGATCGCGGCAGGTGGGAACAGGTGGGAGCACGAACCCGCCGGAGACTGGTAGTCTCGTGCACCGTGCCGGATGCTCGTCAGAGCGAACGCATGCTGCCCTCGTAGCTCAGTGGATAGAGCGTCTGCCTCCGGAGCAGAAGGTCGTAGGTTCGAGTCCTATCGAGGGCACCGCAGACCAAGCCCCTGGACCCTTCGGTCCAGGGGCTTCGTCGTGCCCGGGACGGCGTCGTCGGGGCCCCGGGGCCGGGGGGCTGGTCGGGGTGCTCCCCGCACCCGTGTAGCGTCCGCAGTACTGGGCCACCGTGGTCTCGTTGACGGGACAAGCGTGACAACAGCATCGAACGACACCATCCTGGGCCTCCTCGGAGCGTCGCGGAAGCCCGACGAGCGCAGGCTCCCCCTGCACCCGGACCACCTCGAACGCATCGCACCGGAGCTCCGGGCGCGCATCGTCGTCGAGCGCGGGTACGGCGAGCGCTTCGGGGTGAGCGACGAGCAGATCGCCCCCTGGGTGCGCGCCCTCGGCTCCCGGGCCGAGGTCGTCGAGGCCGCCGACGTGGTCCTGCTGCCCAAGCCCCAGGTCGAGGACCTGCTCGACCTTCGCCCCGGGCAGACCCTGTGGGGCTGGCCGCACTGCGTCCAGGACGAGGCCCTGACCCAGGTCGCGATCGACCGGCGGCTCACGCTCGTCGCGTTCGAGGCCATGCACCACTGGGCCTCCGACGGCGGGTTCGGCCTGCACGTCTTCCACAAGAACAACGAGATGGCCGGCTACTCCTCGGTCCTGCACGCGCTCGAGCTGTGCGGGTCGACGGGCGACTACGGCCGGCGCCTGACGGCCGTCGTGATCGGGTTCGGCGCCACGGCCCGTGGCGCGGTCACCGCGCTCAACGCGCACGGGATCCACGACGTCCGCGTGCTGACCAACCGCCGCGTCGCCGCGGTCGCCGCCCCCATCCACTCGGCGCAGATCGTCCAGTTCGACCACGACGACGCGCCCTACCTCAGCGAGGTCATCACCGACGAGGGAAGGCTCCCGCTGGCGCCGTTCCTCGCCGAGAGCGACGTCGTCGTCAACTGCACGCTCCAGGACCCCAACGCGCCGCTGCTGTACCTGCGGACCTCGGACCTGGGCGCGTTCCGACCGGGCAGCCTGATCGTCGACGTCTCGTGCGACGAGGGCATGGCGTTCGACTGGGCGCGCTCGACGACGTTCGCCGAGCCCCTCGTCACGGTCGGTGAGAACGTCAGCTACTACGCGGTCGACCACAGCCCGTCCTACCTGTGGAACTCGGCGACGTGGGAGATCAGCTCGGCCGTCCTGCCGTTCCTCCCGGCGGTCATGGCGGGCCCGGCCGGGTGGGAGGAGAACGAGACGGTCCGCCGTGCGATCGAGATCCGCGACGGCGTGGTCGTCAACCCCGCGGTGCTCGAGTTCCAGCACCGCGAGGCCGCGTACCCGCACGCCCAGATCCGGCCGTGACGTGCGCGGACGCGTACCGTATGTCCCATGACGGACGGCGGTAACGGAGACTTCGAGTTCGAGCGGCGCTTCCTGGTGAAGGACGTCCCGGTGGACCTGCTCGACGCGCCCGCGCTCATCGTGCAGAGCTACTTCCTGGCCGAGGACGGCTATGCGCTGCGCCTGCGCGCCCAGGCGAGCGCGACGGCCGCCGAGCTCAGCGGCAGGACGTCTCCCCTGAGCGTCCTGGACCGGTACGCGTTCGACTTCTGCGCCCTGACCGTCAAGGGGCCGCAGGTCGGTGGCACCCGGTACGAGGCCGAGCGCGAGATCGACGTGAACGTCGGGGTCGAGATGATCCGGCGGGGCGGCGGGCGCGTCGTGAAGAACCGCTACTCGGCGTGGCTCGGGGCGGACGGCTGGGTCATCGACGTGTTCGGGGGCGCGAACCACCCGCTCGTGATCGCGGAGTGCGAGCGGTCGGGTCCGGTCGTGGACCTCCAGATCCCGTCGTTCTGCGTCACCGAGATCACCGACGACCGTCGCTTCTCCAACGACTCGCTCTCGCACACCCCGTACTCGGCCTGGGCCGGGTCCTTCGCCGCGGAGCTCGCGGTCTCCGGGCCGCGGTTCCGCCAGGACTTCGGGCACAACGCGCACCTGCCCGGGGAGTAGCCCGGGCAGGGGCGCGACCGCTCAGGCCTCGTCGCCCACGAGGTGCGGGCCGTCCACGACGACCCGGTCTCCCCCGGCAGGGGCGACCCCCAGGCTGCGCGCGTAGTAGACCCACGGGAACCACGTCCCGATCCGCTCCCACCCGTCGGCCTCGAGACCGAACCTGCTCGCCCCCAGGACGTACACGCGCGTGTGCTCCCACTGCGTCGTGGTCCGCACGAGCCGGTGGAAGCCCGCCCCGAACCCGGACGAGCGCCAGCCCTTGCGCCCGTAGGCCTCGAGCGCGGCCATCTCGGTCACGGCCGTGACGGGCGAGAGGATCCGGGTGTCGCCGACCTCCGCCCCTGCGGCGAGGTCCTGGACGGTGCCGGGCGCGCCAGGCCCGACCGGCCGGCCGAAACGCTGCTGCGCGGCCTGCCTCGAGATCCCGAGGGTCTTCCCGATCGCCTCCCAGCTGTGCCCTGCCGAACGCGCGGACGACACGGCCGTCGCGAGCAGCGACTCGGCCGCGGCGCTCGCACGCGCCGTGAGCCCGACGAGCTCGAGGTGCGCTCCGGGGTCCGTCGTGATGCGGTCGCCGATGCCGGGGTCTGCGGCGGTCACGGCCTCGGCGAGCAGGTCGTCGAGCGAGCGCCGGGCGTCGCCCGGCTCGATGCTCCCCCAGGCGGGCACGTCGCTCACCGTCCGCCCCTCTCGTCGATGCCCGACGCCGGAGCGTCCGTCGCGTCTCGCCACCAGGTCCTCATGCGTCAACCCTGGCTTGACGCCACGCGCCTGTCAAGAGCTGATTGACACCCGCGGTGCGGCGCGCACCCCGCGGGGAGCACGCCGTCGGGCTCCACCGCGCCGTCCCGGCCGGTGCGACGGAGAATGCAGGTCATGGACGAGGCCGTCGTACTCCTGGTCATCACCGGTGCCCTGGCCGTCACGGCCGTCGCCCGGCACTGGGACCTGCCCGCCCCCCTCCTGCTCGTCGTGGTGGGACTGGGCGTCTCGCTGATCCCCGTGGTCCCGCACATCGAGCTTCCCCCCGAGGTGCTGCTCGGCATCATCCTGCCGCCGCTGCTCTTCTCGGCGGCCACCGGGAGCTCCTACCAGGACTTCCGCACGTCGCTCAACGCGATCGTGCGCCTGGGCGTCGGGCTCGTGGTCGTCACGGCGCTCGCCGTGGCCTGGGTCGCGACGATGCTGCTCCCCGACCTCCCGTTCGCCGCGGCGCTCGTCCTGGGCGCCGTGGTCGCCCCGCCCGACGCCGTCTCGGCCGCCGCGGTCGGCCGGCGGCTCGGCCTGCCCCGCCGCGTCATGACGCTCCTGGGCGGCGAGAGCCTCATCAACGACGCGACCTCGCTCACGCTCTACAAGGTCGCGCTCGCAGGGGTCGCGACGGGCGCCTGGGTCTGGACCGAGGGCATCGGGGTCTTCGCGCTCGCGGTCGTGGTCGGCGTGGGGATCGGGCTCGTCATGGGCATCGGGATGCACGCCGCCAGGCTCCGGCTCGCCGACCCGCTCCTGACGAGCGTCGCGGGGATCATCCTCCCGTTCGCGGCCTACTGGATCGCCGAGGAGCTCAGCGGCTCGGGCGTCCTCGCGGTCGTCGCCGCAGGCCTCTACCTGGGGCACACCGCACCGACCGCGGGCTTCGAGACCCGACTCGTCGAGGAGCCGCTGTGGGACAGCCTCGACCTGCTGCTCGAGGCCATCACGTTCGCGCTCATCGGCCTCCAGCTCAAGTTCGTGGTCGAGACGGTCGTGACGTCCGACGAAGGGCTCCGCACGGCCGTCTGGGTCTCCCTCGCCGCCCTCGCGGTCACCATGGCGATCCGACCCGTGTACGTCTTCGCCACGTCCTGGCTCGACCGCGTGCACCTGCCCGGGTCGCGACGCTCGCGCGCCGACGCGCTCGGCTGGCGCGAGTCCCTCGTGGTCTCGGCAGCCGGGATGCGCGGTGTCGTGACGCTCGCCGCCGCGGCCGCCATCCCCGTGACGCTCGGCGGCGCCGAGTTCCCCGGCCGGGCCACGATCCAGCTCGCAGCCTTCACGGTCGCGATCGGGACGCTCCTGCTGCAGGGCGTGACCCTCCCCTGGGTCATCCGGCGGCTCGGCGTCGGCGGTGAGGACGAGGCAGCGAGCGACGCCGTCGAGGAGGCGCGGGTCCGACGGCTCATGGCCGAGGCGCAGGCCCACGAGATCGCCCGCGCGACCAGGGAGTGGGCCCCCGTGATCGGCGAGGAGAAGGCCGAGGCGACACGAGAGGCCATGTCCGCGGCCCTCGTCGCCCGGGCGAGCGCCGCGGCACGCCTCATCTCCCCCGAGTCCGAGATCGAGGAACCGCCCGAGCCGCCCCACGCCCGGGCGCGGCCCACGGGAGGGCGCGCCTTCCCCGTGGCACGCCACGGCGACCAGCCCGAGGACCTCCGACGGCTCAACGCGCTGCGCGCCGACATGAACAGGGCCCAGCGTCAGGTCCTCGTGGACGAGCGCGACGCCGGCCGCCTGAACGAGACCGTGATGCGCCGCATCCTGCGCGAGCTGGACATCGAGGCCGAGGCGCTGGCCGAGTCCTGGGTCAACCGGATCTGACGAGACCCGTCAGAGCAGGCCGCCGTGCTCGATGACACCCTCGGTGAACTCGAAGTGCCACGGCTCGTACGCGCCGCCGCCGCCGCGCTTTGCCCACGCCGGGTTGGCCCAGCCGTACAGCACGCCGTTCTGGTTGATCCACGTGTATACCTCGCGGTTCCCCGTCTCCAGCGAGCACAGGTCGATCGCGAGGCCCCAACCGTGGAAGGACGTCCCGGGCTTGGCCGCGAACGCGCCGCGCGACCCCTTGAGAGAGACCTGCGACGCCAGCGTCCGATAGCTCGAGACCAGGCACATGTCGCGCCCGAAGGTCGCGCGGAAGGCCTCGTTCATGGCCGAGAGCGCCACCGCGGCGTCCGGGCGCAGGGACTCGCCCGCCTGCCACAGGTCGCACAGCTCATGGGCCGAGAGGTTGCCGTTGGTGCTCGTCGTCACGACCGCCGGGTCGCAGTTCGGCAGGGGCGCGCGCTCGACCGAACGGCTCGCCGCCTGCACCCGCCCGTCGATCTTGGGGGCCGAGGCCACGTACTCCGACGTGGGCTCGGAGGCGGTCGGGTTGTTCACGAGGTCCAGGGCGCTCGGCCCGATCGGCCGCCCGTCCGGACCGTACGGTGCGGCGGGACCGTCCTGCGCACCGGCCGACAGGGGCATCGCGATGGTCGCGACCGCGAGGGTCCCGAGGACCGCCATGCGCGGCGCCCAGCGCTGGTGGGAGGGGATCTCCGTCCGACGGCGTCCCCTGTGCCCGGTCTCCGCCTCGCGTCGCGCGCGGCGGGAGTCAGAGGACGAGGGCGTCGTCTCCACCGGACCTCCACTACCGAGAGCCGCGGGGCACCACAGGTGACCGGAGCGGCACAGACGAACAGGAACACGCTGCACCGCGCAGAACGGACGAGCCTCCCATGCGGGAGGAACCGTGCGAGACGAAGCATCGGACACGATATCGGCGGGCGCCAGGGAAGCCAAGTCCCCTGCTCAACGGCCCGACGGCCCGTTCACCCACGCCCGGTCCCACGCCCGGGACCGGGCGTGGGGTGGGCGTGGGTCGGGGCGTCTCGGGCGGCAGCGGCCCAGGCCCAGACCCAGGCCCAGGCCCAGGCCCAGGCAGGACGGTGCGGGCGGCACGCGACGCTCGACGGCGTCAGTGCACCCGCCGCTGCATCGCGTCCCGCACCTCGCCGACGAGCTCCTCCAGGATGTCCTCGAGGAAGACGACGCCCAGGGCCCCGGGCTCGCGGTCCGGAGCGACGCCGTCGGGCCCCGACGACGCGGGCCCACCAGGTGGCACGGCACCCGCTGCCGACGAGACCGCGCGATCCGCCGGGCCCTCGTCCACCCGCGCCAGGTGCGCGCCCGAGCGCTGCATGGCCCGCAGGGCGTCCTCGATCTCGTCGCCCGGCTCGGCCGTCGCGAGCGCACGCACGCGCCACGACGGCACCGGTCGGAAGCGGTCCTCGCCGCTCGCGTACAGCACGTCCTTGAGGTGCAGGTACCCGACCAGCTCGCCGTGCGCGTCGGCGACCGGGAAGCGGCTGAAGCCCGTCTTCGCGACCAGGCGCTCGATCTCGTCCGGGGTGCAGCCCTCGACCACCGTCACCAACCGGTCGACCGGCACCATGACCTCGGCCGCCGTGCGCTCCGAGAACTCGATGGCCCCCGAGAGCAGACCCTGCTCGTCCTGCAGGATGCCCTCGGCCTGCGAGTGCTCCACGATCGACTGCACCTGCTCGGCCGTGAAGACCGAGGCGACCTCGTCCTTGGGCTCGACGCCGGTCCAGCGCACCACGTGGTTCGCGAGCCAGTTCAGCGACACGATGATCGGCTTGAGGACACGCCCCAGGACCACGAGCGGAGGACCGAACCACATCACGGCCTTCTCCGGCCCCGCGACCGCGAGGTTCTTGGGGACCATCTCCCCGAGGACCACGTGCAGGTAGACGACGATCGCCAGCGCGACCACGAACGCGATCGGGTGCGTGAGGGACGGGCTGACGCCCAGCGCGTGCAGCGGCACCTCGATGAGGTGCGCCACCGCCGGCTCGGCGACGACGCCCAGGCCCACCGAGCAGACCGTGACGCCGAGCTGGGCGCACGCGAGCATGAGCGAGACGTGCTCCATGGCCCACAGGACCGTCTGCGCCCGAAGGTTGCCCTGCGCCGCGAGCGGCTCGATCGCGCTGCGCCGGGCCGAGATGATCGCGAACTCGGCCCCCACGAAGAACGCGTTGGCCGCCAGCAGGAACAGCCCCAGGAGAAGTGCGGCGGTCGAGCTCATCGCGCACCTCCCGGCGTCTGCGTGCCGTCCGGGCCCGGGGCCCCACCCGGTGGGCGTTCGTGCACGAGCCGGCGCGGCACACCCGGGGCGGGCGTCCCGCCCGTGCCGGGCACGGACCCGTCACCCTCGCCCTGCGGCGCGAGCACGCGGACCCGCAGCCGCTCGACCCGGCGCCCCTCCATGGCCTCGACGCGCAGCACGACGTCCCCTGCCCGGACCTCGTCACCGACCCGGGGCACCCGCCCGAGGTCGGCCATGACCAGACCGCCGAGCGTCTCGTACGCGCCGTCCTCGGGCACCACCAGCCCCGTCGACTCCCTCAGCTCGTCCGGACGAACGACCCCGGGCACGATCCACGAACCGTCCGTGCCCCGCGCCACCCCCGCACGGCGCGGGTCGTGCTCGTCCGCGACGTCCCCGACCAGCTCCTCGACGACGTCCTCCAGGGTCACGACCCCGGACGTGCCGCCGTACTCGTCCACGACCACGGCCATCTGCAGGCCGAACCCGCGCAGCTCGACGAGCAGCGGGCCCAGCGCGACCGTCTCCGGGACCCGCGGGGCGTCGACCATGAGCGCCGCCGCGGGGACCTCGGCGCGCCGCTCGTGCGGCACCCCCACGGCCCGCCGCAGGTGGACGAGGCCGAGCACGTCGTCCCGGTCCTCGCCGATCACGGGGAAGCGCGAGTGCCCCGAGGTCCGGGCGAGCGCCACGACGTCCTCGGCCGTGTCGTCGCGGCGCAGGACCACCATGCGCATCCGGTCCGTCATGACGTCGACCGCACTGAGCTCGTCGAGCTCGATCGAGTTGGTCAGGAGCGTCGCCACCGACGTGTCGAGAGTGCCCTCCTGCGCCGACCGCTTGACCAGCGCCGCGAGCTCGGACGCCGAGCGGGCACCCGACAGCTCCTCGCGGGGCTCGACACCCATGCGACGCAGGATCGCGTTCGCCGAGCCGTTCAGGGCCGAGATGACGGGGCGGAACAGCTTGGTGAACTGCCGCTGGACGGGGACGACCTGCCGCGCCGTGCCGTACGGCGCGGACAGTGCGAAGTTCTTGGGGATGAGCTCGCCGAACAGCATCGAGAAGAGGTTCACGACCACGAGCGCGAGGACCACCGCGACGACCGTCGCCGCACCGGCACCCAGAGCCGTGCCGCCCAGGGCGTCGCCCAGCAGGTTCTGCAGGGCCGGCTGGGCCGTGTAGCCGAGCAGGATCGTCGTGATGGTGATGCCGACCTGCGCCGACGACAGCTCGGTCGACAGGTGCTTGAGGCCCGCCCGGACGCTGCGGTCGCGTCGGCTGCTGCGCCTCCGGTCGCCCCCGGCCCCGGCCTGGCGAGCGCCACCCGGCGGTGCGCCGTCCGCCTCGTCGTCGGGGACGTCGTCGTCCCCCGGCCTGGACAGCACGGCGGGATCGAGAGTGACGAGGGAGAACTCGCTCGCCACGAAGACTGCTGTACCTGCGGTCAGGAGCACCCCCAGCGCGACCATCAACCAGTCGCCTACCACGGGGTGCTCCACGGATATCGGGATGTGCTCTTCATCGTGGCAACGATGTTATCGGGCGAGAGCCCGGCAGCCATCCGGACCGCCGGCGCACGGCTCCTCCGCGATCCCCGGGCGCCGCGACATCCGGCGACGACTCCCGCCGTCGTGCGACCATCGTCGCCCCGTCTGTGCCACGCTGGTGCCATGACAGCCAGCGCATTCCCCACCGGCACCGGCGCGACGAGCGCCGGTGGACCCGCCGGCACCCCGGCTCAGGCCGCGAACATCCTCGTCGTCGAGGACGAGCCTGCCATCGCCACGGCCATCGCCCAGCGCCTGAGCGCCGAGGGCTGGCGCGTCGAGGTCGCCCGCGACGGGCTCTCGGGCGTCGAGGCCGCGACCCGCCTGCGACCCGACGTGATCGTGCTCGACGTCATGCTGCCCGGCATCGACGGGCTCGAGGTCACGCGCCGCATCCAGGCCGAGCAGCCCGTGCCGATCCTCATGCTGACCGCCCGCGACGACGAGACCGACATGCTCATCGGGCTGGGCGTCGGCGCGGACGACTACATGACCAAGCCCTTCTCCATGCGCGAGCTGGTCGCCCGGGTCAAGGCCCTGCTCCGCCGCGTGGACCGCGCGGCCCAGGCCGCGACGTCGACCCCCACGGACCCGCCCATGGTCGTGGGCGACGTCGTGATCGACCGCGCCCAGCGGCGCGTGCACCGCGCGGGCGAGGAGGTCCACCTGACCCCCACGGAGTTCGAGCTGCTCGTCATGCTGGCCAGCTCTCCCAAGACCGTCCTCACGCGCGAGCGCCTGCTCGCCGAGGTGTGGGACTGGGCCGACGCGAGCGGGACCCGCACCGTCGACTCCCACATCAAGGCTCTGCGGCGCAAGCTCGGGCCGGACCTGATCCGCACCGTCCACGGCGTCGGGTACGCGTTCGAGCCCCCCGTCGCGTGACCTCCGGCCACCGGACCATCCGCCCCCACCTCCCGGACGTCCGGCCCCTCGACTCGTTCCGGTCGCTCAAGATCAAGCTCGGCGTCCTGGTCTTCGCGACCGTCACGCTCGCGGTCCTCATCACCTGGCTCGGTCAGCAGAACAAGCTCGGCCCGACCCGCACGTTCCCCCTGGCGATCGTGCTCTCGCTCCTGCTCACCCAGATCCTCGCGCGCGGCATGACGTCCCCCCTGCGCGAGATGACGGCAGCGGCGCAGTCCATGGCCGACGGCGACTACACCCGGCGCGTCCGCGCGACGAGCCGGGACGAGGTGGGCCAGCTCGCGGTCGCCTTCAACATCATGGCCGAGGACCTCGCGTCGTCCGACCAGATGCGGCGAGAGCTCATCGCGAACGTCTCGCACGAGCTGCGGACCCCCATCGCGGCGCTCCAGGCACAGCTCGAGAACGTCGTCGACGGCGTGAGCGAGGCGAACCCCGCGACCATGGAGATGGCGCTCGCGCAGACCGAGCGGCTCACGCGCCTCGTGACCTACCTGCTGGACCTGTCCCGGATAGAGGCCGGCGCCGCAGCCCTCAACATCACCGACGTCCCGCTCGGGGACTTCCTGGAGGAGAACGCCGACGCGGTCTCGATGGTCGAGGCCGGCAAGCACCTCCAGTACGTGATCGACGTGACGCCCGAGGACCTGACGCTGCCCGCGGACCCCGAGCGGCTGCGCCAGATCATCACCAACCTCCTGCAGAACGCGATCCGCCACTCCCCCCAGCACGGCGAGATCCGGCTCGAGGCCTACCCCGTGGACGACGACGTGGTGATCGAGGTCATCGACCAGGGGCCCGGCATCGCGAAGAAGGACCGCGAGCGGATCTTCGAGCGCTTCGCCCGGGGCAACGCCCCGTCCCAGGGGCACTCCTCGACCGGCGGGACGGGGATCGGCCTGGCGATCGTCCGGTGGGCGGTCGACCTGCACGGCGGTCGGATCGAGGTCGCGGACTCGCAGCAGGGGGCGACCATGCGCCTGACGTTCCCGGCTCACCCCAGGCCGCAGGCGCCCGGGCTGCCGGACGACCTGCCCGAGATCGTCGGGCACACCGGCGGGTCCGGGCCGGACCCGCAGGAGGGCCGGTCCCCCACCCTCGGGACGTGAGACGTTCGTCACACTCTGCGCGGGGCATACCCGGCGATGGGCTAAACGACCTGACCTTTGGTCAGCGAACAGGTCGCTGTTGCCCCCCCGTTTGCCTCGCGCAGACGTCCCGTGAGGATGGTGCCGACACCCCGCGCACTTCCTGTGCCCAGGGCACCGCTCCGAGGACCGGAGGGCCTACGCTTGACGGGTCCGGCTCCGGACTAGGTACCCGATATCCAATGACGATCAGTGGTGAAAGTGGGCGATCCTCGCGTGTCCCCGAAGGCTGAGTCAGAGTCGATCAGCGCAGCAAGTTCTGTGTTCGGCGCCAACGAATGGCTCGTCGACGAGCTCTACGAGCAATACCTCAAGGACAAGAACGCGGTAGACCCCGCGTGGTGGGAGTTCTTCGCGGACTACCGTCCCGGTGACAAGACCGCCGGTGCGAACGGGAGCCAGGCCCCCGCCGCCGGCGCCACGACGCCCGCGGTCGCGACGCCGTCGCCCGCCGTCCAGATCCCCGCCGCCGGCCCGGCAGCGCCGCCGGCCCGCACGGCCGCCGGCGTCCCCGCGACCGACGGCTCCGCCGCCGGCGAGTCGGCGCAGCGCCCCAAGTCCCCCGTGGTCCCCGCGGACCCGTCCGTCAACGCAGCCATCGCAGCCGTCAAGGCCAACCGGCCCGTCGCGACCGCGCAGCCCGCCACGGCCCCCTACGCGGCGGTCGCCGCCTCGAGGTCCAAGACCGACGCTCCCGACACCGCGGACGACGTCCAGAAGCTGCGCGGCCCCGCCGCGCGCGTCGTCGTGAACATGGAGGCGAGCCTCGAGGTCCCCACGGCGACCTCCGTGCGCGCCGTGCCCGCCAAGCTCATGGTCGACAACCGCATCGTGATCAACAACCACCTCGCCCGCGGGCGCGGCGGCAAGATCTCGTTCACGCACCTCATCGGGTACGCGCTCGTCGAGGCCCTCGGCGAGATGCCGGCCATGAACGCGAGCTACACGCAGCTCGACGGCAAGCCCGCCGTGAACAACCCGGCGCACGTCAACTTCGGCCTCGCGATCGACCTCGCCAAGCCCGACGGCACCCGCCAGCTCCTCGTGCCGAGCGTCAAGAAGGCCGACCAGATGGACTTCGCCCAGTTCTGGGCAGCCTACGAGGACCTGGTCCGCCGGGCCCGTGGCAACAAGCTCACGGTCGACGACTTCGCGGGCACCACGATCTCGCTCACCAACCCGGGCGGCATCGGCACCGTGCACTCGGTCCCGCGCCTCATGCAGGGTCAGGGCACGATCATCGGCGTCGGCGCCATGGACTACCCCGCGGAGTTCGCGGGCGCCTCGGTCGAGCAGCTCGCCCGCCTCGGCGTCTCGAAGGTCCTGACGATCACGTCGACCTACGACCACCGCATCATCCAGGGCGCCCAGTCGGGCGAGTTCCTGCGCATCCTCGGCACCAAGCTGATCGGCGAGGACGGCTTCTACGACCGCGTCTTCGCCGCGCTGCGCATCCCCTACGAGCCGGTCCGCTGGACCCGCGACAACACGACGGACGCCGAGATCGAGGCGGCCAAGCCCGCCAAGATCGCCGAGCTCATCCACTCGTTCCGCTCGCGCGGCCACCTCATGGCCGACACGGACCCGCTGGCCTACCGTCAGCGCAAGCACCCCGACCTCGACGTCCAGACCCACGACCTCACGCTGTGGGACCTCGACCGCACCTTCCCGACCGGTGGCTTCGGCGGCAAGACCAAGTCGACGCTGCGCGACATCCTCGGGCTGCTGCGCGACTCGTACTGCCGCTCGATCGGCATCGAGTACATGCACCTGGCCGACCGCGCCCAGCGTCGCTGGCTCCAGGAGCGTCTCGAGTCCGGGTACGCCCGCACGCCGCGCGAGGACCAGCTGCGCATCCTGCGCCGCCTGAACTCCGCCGAGGCGTTCGAGACCTTCCTGCAGACCAAGTTCGTGGGCCAGAAGCGCTTCTCGCTCGAGGGCGGCGAGTCCGTCATCCCGCTGCTCGACGCCGTCCTGTCCAAGGCGGCCGACGGCGGCCTCGACGAGGTCTGCATCGGCATGGCGCACCGTGGTCGCCTCAACGTCCTGGCCAACATCGCCGGCAAGAGCTACGCGCAGATCTTCGCGGAGTTCGAGGGCAACCAGGACCCCAAGAGCGTCCAGGGCTCCGGCGACGTCAAGTACCACCTCGGCACCGAGGGCACGTTCTCGGCCGAGTCCGGTGCGCAGACGCGCGTCTACCTCGCGGCCAACCCGTCCCACCTCGAGGCGGTCGACCCCGTCCTCGAGGGCATCGTGCGCGCCAAGCAGGACCGCATCGACCTGGGCGGCGACGGCTTCTCGGTGCTGCCGATCCTCATCCACGGCGACGCCGCGTTCGCGGGCCAGGGCGTGGTGCCCGAGGTCCTGAACCTCGCGCAGCTCCGCGGGTACCGCACCGGTGGCACGATCCACGTCATCATCAACAACCAGGTCGGCTTCACCACGGGCCCGTCCTCGTCGCGCTCGACGCTGTACTCGACCGACGTCGCCAAGGGCTACCAGGTCCCGATCTTCCACGTGAACGGCGACGACCCCGAGGCGTGCGTGCGCGTCGCGGAGCTCGCCTTCGCGTTCCGCGAGCAGTTCGACCGCGACGTGATCATCGACATGATCTGCTACCGCCGCCGCGGGCACAACGAGGGCGACGACCCCTCGATGACGCAGCCGCTCATGTACAACCTGATCGAGGCCAAGCGCTCGGTGCGCAAGCTGTACACCGAGAACCTCGTCGCGCGCGGCGACATCACGCTCGAGGAGGCCGAGCACGTCCTGCAGGACTACCAGGCCCAGCTCGAGCGCGTCTTCACCGAGACCAAGGAAGGCGGCTTCACGCCGTCGCCCGCCTCGGAGCCCGTCGCGGGCCTCGAGCGACCCGAGTCGCAGCGTGAGGACGCCGGCACGATGGTCGGGTGGAAGACCGCGGTCGACCAGTCGATCATCGAGCGCGTGGGCCAGGTGCACGTCTCCCCGCCCGAGGGCTTCACGGTCCACCCCAAGCTCGCGCAGCTCCTCGAGAAGCGCCACCAGATGTCGACCAACGGCGGCATCGACTGGGGCTACGGCGAGCTGATCGCGTTCGGCTCGCTGCTCGTCGAGGGCACCCCGGTGCGCCTCGCCGGCCAGGACTCGCGTCGTGGCACGTTCGTGCAGCGCCACGCGGTCCTGCACGACCGCGAGACGGGTGCCGAGTGGACGCCGCTGCTGTACCTGTCGGCGGACCAGGCCAAGTTCTGGGTCTACGACTCCTCGCTCAGCGAGTACGCGGCGCTCGGGTTCGAGTACGGCTACTCGGTCGAGCGCCCGGACGCCCTGGTGCTGTGGGAGGCGCAGTTCGGCGACTTCGTCAACGGCGCCCAGACGGTCATCGACGAGTTCATCTCGTCGGCCGAGCAGAAGTGGGGCCAGAACTCCTCGGTCGTCATGCTGCTGCCGCACGGCTACGAGGGCCAGGGACCGGACCACTCGTCGGCCCGCATCGAGAGGTTCCTCCAGCTCTGCGCGGAGAACAACCTCACGGTGGCGCAGCCCTCGACGCCCGCGTCGTACTTCCACCTGCTGCGTCAGCAGGCGTACGCCCGCCCGCGTCGCCCGCTCGTGGTCTTCACGCCCAAGCAGCTGCTGCGCCTCAAGGCGGCCGCGTCGGCCGTCGAGGACTTCACGACCGGCACGTTCCAGCCCGTCATCGGGGACACGACGACGAACCCGGCGAACGTCGACCGCGTCCTGCTCTGCACGGGTCGCGTCTACTACGACCTGATCGCCGAGCGCGCCAAGCGCGGCGACGACAAGACCGCGATCGTCCGGCTCGAGCAGCTCTACCCGCTCGACGTGGACGGCATCCGTGCGGAGCTCGCCAGGTACGAGGGCGCTGACGTGGTCTGGGTCCAGGACGAGCCGGAGAACCAGGGGGCGTGGTCGTTCATCCACGTCAACCTGCCCGAGGACCTGCCTCGCGTCCGGGTCGTCTCGCGTCCGGCATCGGCCTCGACGGCTGCCGGCACCGCCAAGAAGCACCAGGCCCAGCAGGCCGTCCTGATCGAGCAGGCGTTCGCCCGCTGAGCAGCACGGTCGCGCTGCCCGACTGACGACGACGGCCGCCTCCCCTGGGCGGGGAGGCGGCCTTCGTCGTCGGTCGCCCGGACCGGGCCCAGCCGGGCCGGGCCGGGCCCGGCCTCGGGCCTACCAGCGGCCGTGGACCTGCTCGCGCAGGTAGCGGTCGTAGATCTCGCGGACGCCCGACGCGAAGAGGGGCCCGAGCACCTCCGCGGACCCGGCCTCGGCGTTGGCCCGCGCCTGCTCGACGTTGCGGGCGCCGGGGATCACGGTCGAGACCCCGGGCTGCTGCCAGATCCACGCGATCGCGGCCTGCGCGGGCGTGACGTCCGGGCCGAGCACGTCGTGGACGAGCGCGGTGAACGCCCCCGCTGCGGTGAGCCCGGTCGAGAAGTCGACCCCGGAGAACGTCTCGCCGACGTCGAACGCGGATCCGTCGCGGTTGAAGGACCGGTGGTCGTTCTCGGCGAACGTCGTCTCGCGCGTGTACTTCCCGGACAGCAGGCCCGAGGCCAGGGGGACGCGGGCGATGATCCCCACGCCGGCCTCGGAGGCCGCGGGCAGCACCTCGTCGAGCGGCTTGAGGCGGAACGCGTTGAGGATGATCTGCACCGTCGCGACGCCCGGCCGTGCGATGGCCGCGAGCGCCTCGTCGACGGTCTCGACGCTCACGCCGTAGGCGGCGATCGCGCCCTCGGACACGAGGGTGTCGAGCGCGTCGTACACCTGGTCGTCCTTGACGACCGCGGACGGCGGGCAGTGGAGCTGGACGAGGTCGAGCCGGTCGGTGCGCAGGTTGCGGCGCGACCGGTCGGTCCACTCGCGGAAGTTCGCGAGCGTGTAGCTCTCGGGCTCCTGGGGGGGCTCGGCGCCCCATCTTGGTCGCGACCGTGATCCCGGAGCCGGGGTTGTCGGCGAGGTAGGAGCCGATGATCTCCTCGCTGCGGCCGTCGCCGTAGACGTCGGCGGTGTCGAAGAACGTGACTCCGGCCTCGGCCGAGGCGTCGAGGACGGCGCGGGCGTCGGCCTCGCTGACCTCGCCCCAGTCCGCCCCGAGCTGCCAGGTGCCGAGCCCGACGACCGAGACCAGCCTGCCGGTGCGTCCGAGCACTCGTCGTTCCATGTGTTTCTCCTCGTCCTGCGGGTGGTGCTCCCGTCCCCGGTGGCCGGGGGCGGTGCGTCGCTGCGTCGCGGGCCCGGGCGGGCGGCACGACCGGGTTCTACTGTCCCTGCTCGTGCGTCGTTCCGCACGCAGTAACGTGTGTGATCGTGAACATCACACCACCTTCCGGTATCCAGGTCCGCATCGAGCACGGTGAGCACCGTGCCACCGTCACCGAGGTCGGCGCGTCCGTCCGCGAGTACTCGGTCGGGGGGCGCGACGTCTTCACGCCCTTCGACGAGTCGGAGCTGTCCCCGGCCTCGCACGGAGCGGTGCTGCTCCCCTGGCCCAACCGTCTGCGCGACGGCCGCTACACGTTCGACGGTACCGAGTACCAGCTCCCGATCACCGAGGTCCCCCGGAACACCGCCCTGCACGGTCTCGCGTGCTGGGAGCGCTGGACCGTCGTCGAGCAGTCGGCGTCGGCCGTGACGCTCGAGCTGCACCTGGTCCCCGTCCCGGGCTACCCGTTCGACCTCGTGGCCCGCGTGTCGTACGCACTGAGCGACGCGGGTCTGCGCGTGGTGACCCGTACGACCAACGTGGGCGGCGTCGACGCCCCCTACGGGGTCGGCTTCCATCCGTGGCTCTCCCCCGGTGGCGCGTCGCTCGACGAGTGCACCCTCCGGCTGGACGCCGGCACGCGCGTCACGACCGACGAGCGCCTGCTGCCCACGGGCACCGAGCCCGCTGCGGGCGACCACGACCTGCGCGAGCCCCGGCTGCTCGCGGGGATCGACCTCGACGACGCGTACGTGGACGTCCTGCGCGACGAGGACGGCCTGTCGTGGATGCGCCTGAGCGCCCCCGACGGTCGCACGGCCGCCGTGTGGATGGACTCGTCGATGGACACGTGGCAGGTCTGCACGGGCGACCACGTCACGCCCGCGCACCGGCGCACCGGCGTCGCGGCCGAGCCCATGAGCTGCATCGCGGACGCGTTCCGGACGGGCGAGCGCCTCGTGCGCCTCGCGCCGGGGGCCTCGCACGAGGTCACGTGGGGCGCGAACCTCCTCTGACGCGGCGTGGCGCTCGCCACATCCTGTCCGTCCCGGCGTCCTTCCCCCTCCCCCCGGGGAGAGGTGGCGAGAGGCCGGGACGGGGCCCTGGGGCACGGCTGCGCACGGCGGGCACCGTCGGGTGCTCCCGGGTCGGCGCGCGATCCGGATCCTGTCTGTCACGACGGACATCCCGCACGGGAGGCCCGTCGTGACAGACAATGGTGCGCGAGCGAACGAGGAGCACATCACCGTGGGAGAACCTGAAGTACGGATCTGCGTGGTCGGCGACGAGCTGAGCGCGGGTGTCGGCGACGCCAAGGGCCTCGGCTGGGCGGGCCGCGTGGTGGCACGCACCCGTTTTCCGGGGACGGCGATGGTCTTCCCCCTCGCGATCCCGGGCGAGACGACGACCGCGATGAGCCAGCGCTGGGAGGCCGAGACCGCCCGGCGCTTCGACCACGACCCCGAGGCCGACAACCGCCTCGTCCTCGCCCTGGGCCGCCACGACCTGGACGCCGGTCTCTCCGTGGCCCGGTCACGACTCAACCTGGCGAACGTCCTGGACGTGGCCGAGCACCGTCGGCTGCCCACGTTCGTCGTCGGTCCGCCCCCGGGCCGACCCGAGGACAACGACCGGCTGGGCGAGCTGTCGGCTGCCTTCGCGGACGTCGCCAACCGCCGCCGGGTCCCCTACGTGGACACGTTCACGCCCCTGGTGACGCACGAGCAGTGGCTCGCCGACCTCGCGACGAGCAGCGGCGGCTACCCCGGCCAGGCGGGCTACGGCCTCATGGCGTGGCTCGTGCTGCACACGGGGTGGCACGCGTGGCTCGGCCTGCCCGACGACGTCACGTAGGTCCGGCGTCCGGCCCGCCACGGGTGCGGCGCCGGCCGCCGGGACCGGGCGCCGACGCCTGCCGCCCCGGCGGGTCGCCTGCCTGACGACGTCGGCCCGTGCCCGCCCCTCGGGGCGGGCACGGGCCGTTGCAGGTCGGACGTCCCGGCCGGGTCAGCCCCGAGAGACCGTCAGGTTCCCCGAGACCGTGCTGACGGACACGTAGGCGCCGCTCGTGCCCTCGGAGTGGTCCACCGACGTGGTGCGGGACTGCGAGCTGGGGACGGGGGCGCCGTCGAGCACGACCTTGCCCGTGACCGCGCGGGCCTTGAGGTTGACGCCCGCGCCCTCGCTCAGGCGCAACGTGACGTCCCCGGAGACGGTCTTGGCCGTCACGAGCGGCGTCGTCTCGCGCGCCTCGACGACCACGTCCCCCGTGACGGTGCTGATCGTGACCCGCCCGAGCCCGCCCTCGGCCTCGACGCGGCCGGAGGCCGTGCCGACCTTGACGTCCCCGTCGTGCGAGGTCACGGCGACGCGGCCCGCGACGGTCTTGACGGAGAGCGGACCCACGGTGTCGGTCACGGTGACCGCGCCGTCGGCCGTGGTCACGGACACGGGGGCACGGGTCCCGCTGACGGTCGCCGCGGCACGCGCGGTCGCGATCTTGACGGGCAGGTGGGCCGGGAGCACGACGCGCACGGTCGCGGTGTCCTTGTCCTTCAGGCCGCGGACGCGGTCCACGACGCCCTCGACACCGTCGAAGTCGTAGGCGATCTTGAGCTCGCCGGCGTGCGTCGTGACCCGCAGCGGCCGAGGGCTCACCTCGGTCACGTCGACGGTCGCGCCGGACTCGCGGCCCGGGTCGCTCACGACCTCGATCGCGCCGTTCGTGAGGCCCACGACGAGCGACGCCACGTCGGCGACCTCGATCTGCTGCGGTGCTGCGATGACCCAGGACTCGGTGCCCATGTCGTTCTCCTTCTCGCTGTGCGTGTCGTGCCGGTCGTCGTGCTGGATGTGGTCGTGCTGGTCGTGCGGTCCTGCGGTGTGCGGCGGGGACGTCACGGCAGCGTCCCCCGGACCGCCCGTCGTGCCGAGTCGAGCACGGTGCGCAGCGTCTCGAGCGTCAGCTCGCTGACCGCGCTGCTCGCGTCGGCCCGGCGGAGGTCGGCGCGCACGTCGTCGCGGAAGCGCTGCACCATGGCCTCCGCCTCGACACGGCGGGCGTAGGACTCGCCGCGGCGAGGGTCGGGGGTGGCCGCGGGCCGGGGTCGGACGCGGGCCTCCTGGGCTGCGGCCGCGAGCTCGGCGCGCAGCCCCTGCATGGAGCCCTCGATGTCGGCGCGCAGCGCCTGGGCGCGCGTGCGCACGGTCTGGGCGATCCCGTCCTCGAGGGCTGCGACGTCGGCGCGGCGCGCCGCGACCTCGGCGCGGCCCGCGGGCGTGAGCTCGTAGGTGGACTTGCGTCCGCTGTCGCTGCGCCGCACGAGCCCCTCGCCCTCGAGGCGGGCGAGGCGCGGGTAGATGGTGCCCGCGCTGGGTCTGTAGGTGCCGCCGAAGCGGTCGCTCAGCTCGGTCATGAGCTCGTAGCCGTGCTTGGGTCCGGACTCGAGCAGGGCGAGGAGGTAGAGGCGGAGCTCACCGTGGGCGAAGACGGAGGCCATCAGCGGTCCGCCGGTCCGTCCGCGGGGCCCTCGCCCGTCCAGGTCGTGCGGCTGTCCGCGGAACCCCACGGGGCGGCCGGGTCGGCGCCGGTCGGGGCGTCGTAGGACCAGGCGTCCTGCGGCGTCACGGGGTGGGTGCCCCGGTGCGGCGCGGAGCCGCCCCAGGCGTCGGCGGGCTCGCCGCGCAGGACCGTGACGTTCCCGGACACGGAGTTGACCTGGAGCTTCTTGCCGGTCGTCCCGGCCGGGCCGGCCTGACGGTAGGCCCCGCCGGGCGTCCCGCGGTGCTCGACGCCGTCGACCACGAGGCGCCCGCTGACGCAGCGCAGGGTGTAGTCGAGCTCGTCGGGCTCGGGGACGCGGACCAGGACGTCGGCGGAGACGGCGTTGACGTTCATCGCGTCGGGCGTGGAGCTCGAGTCGAGCGTGACGTTGCCGGAGACGGTGTTGAGCTTGACGTCGCTCAGCGCACCGGACGCGGTGAGGTCGCCCGAGATCGAGTCCATGACGAGGGTGCCCACGTGGTCGCGCACCGTGACCTCGCCCGTGACGGTGTCCACGCGCACCGCGCCGGCCGTCTGCGTCGTCATCACGGAGCCCCCGACCGTGGCGACCGAGACCTTGGCCTGGGTGCCGGCGACGAGCCCGTCGCCCTGCACGGTCGCGAGCTTGACCCGGACGTGGGCGGGCACGCCGACGTAGACGTCGGCCCGGTCCTTGCCCCGGTAGTTGCGGAACGAGTCGAGGAAGCCCTGCCACCCACCGGTGGGCGAGTACCCGACGGTGAGCCTGTCGCCGTCGAGGCGGACCTCGAGCGGGCGCCCCTCGAGCGAGTGGACCTCGACGCGGACGCCGGGCTCGTCGTGGACGACGACGTCGATGCGCCCGTTGAGCAGGTTCGCGTCGAGGCGGCCCACGGGCCCGACGTCGATGGTCTGCGGGCCGGTCACGGTCCAGTTCTCGGTCGCCATGTCGCTCCTCGCGCTCCGGCGGTGTCCCGCCCTGTTCCATGAACGCGATGTATCGCGTTTCTGTTCTCACGATATATCGCGTCTTGGACCAGGACAAGCCCCAGATGTGGGAACATGGAGCAGACAGAATCCGGCGTGAGGAGCAATCATGAGCAAGCGCGGACGCAAGCGTCGCAGCCGCAAGGGCAGCGCAGCGAACCACGGCAAGCGCCCCAACGCCTGATCACGAGCCCGCCAGGGCCGCGATCACGCGCCCAGCGGGCGAGTGCGACGAAAGGGCCCGTCCTCACCTCGGTGAGGACGGGCCCTTTCGTGGTTCCGGCGACCGCTCCGACCCGGACGGGGGCGTCGGTCCCGCGTGCGGGCACGTGACCGCCCGACGGCGTCACGCACCCGGGCGCGAGGGCCTCAGACGCCCTCGACGACCGTCGTCGTACGCAGTACGGTGAACTGCGCCTGGATGCGCAGCCGGAGCTCGGCAGGAGCCTGCTCGTGGCACGAACGGCGCACGAGCTGCTTGACCAGCTCCTCGGCGCTCAGCTCGGCCAGGCACGGCGAGCAGTGGGCGACGTGCGCACGCATGCGCACCTCGTCGTCGGAGGTCATCTCCGAGTCGAGGTACTCGTACAGGTGCTTGAGCGCGTGCTCGCACTCGGTCTCGCCCTCGGTCGAGTGAGGGATCGGCACGATGACGTCGTCCTGCGCCTCCGTGCCCACGTTCTGCTGACTCACGACTCACCTCCGGGGGTCTTGGCCCCCACCAGTCCTCGGTCCTTCGCGTAATCGCTCAGGAGGTCACGCAGCTGGTGCCGACCACGGTGGAGCCGCGACATCACGGTCCCGATCGGCGTGCCCATGATCTCCGCGATCTCCTTGTACGGGAAGCCCTCGACGTCCGCGTAGTACACGGCCATCCGACGGTCCTCCGGCAGCTCCTGGAGAGCCTTCTTCACGTCGGAGTCCGGAAGCCGGTCCAACGCCTCGGCCTCGGCCGAGCGCAACCCCTGCGACGTGTGCGACGCCGCGCGGTGGATCTGCCAGTCCTCGACGTCCTCTGCCGCGGACTGCAGCGGCTCGCGCTGCTTCTTGCGGTAGTTGTTGATGAACGTGTTGGTGAGGATCCTGTAGAGCCACGCCTTGAGGTTGGTGTCCGGGCGGTACTGGTGGAACGCGGCGAACGCCTTGGTGAAGGTCTCCTGGACCAGGTCCTCGGCGTCGGTGGGGTTGCGCGTCAGGCGCAGCGCCGCCGAGTAGAGCTGGTCGAGGTACACCAGCGCGTCCCGCTCGAAGCGCGCGGAGCGGGCCGCGTCGTCCTCCGTGGAGGGGGCCCGGTTCGTGTCCTCGGCGTCGTCGGCGCCCGAGAGGTCGCCTGCGCTGCTGCTGCTGATCTGGTCCGTCATCGACAACGAGCCTAGTCCTCCTGCCGGTCGGGCGTCCGCCGAGAGCGCAGACGGAGCGATCGCACCGAAGGGCACCGTCTCCAGGCTCGGTGCGACGGGGACGCTCACGTCCGCTTCTGCTTCCAGTACACATGTCACGATCAGCACAACCGCCGGGCGCGGTCCGACATTCCCGCAGCGGCCCGTCCCGGGACGCACGGCGCGCTCCGGGCGAGATCCTGCGGGTCGGTGCGCGCGTCGGGCGAGCCCGGCGCGGCGCGTGGGGGCGCGGGCGTCAGGTGAGCCTCGGCTCGGTGAGGCCAGGCAACCATGGGGTGTGCTCGGGCGCGTTCCTCGCTAGCGTGAGGCGCATGACGACCACGACTCCCGACTCCCGGTTCCGCACGCTCCTGCGCGAGCAGGTCGGCCACGAGCTCGACGCCCACCAGCAGTACATCGCGATCGCCGTGTGGTTCGACTCCCACGACCTGCCCCAGCTCGCCGCGCACTTCTACCGCCAGTCGGTCGAGGAGCGCAACCACGCCATGATGATCGTCCAGTACCACCTGGACCGGGACCTCGAGATCTCGATCCCCGGCACCGGCGCCGTCCGCAACGACTTCGACTCCGTCCTCGAGCCCCTCCAGCTCGCGCTCGACCAGGAGAAGCAGGTCACCGACCAGATCGAGGCCATCTTCCGCGCGGCCCGCGAGGAGGGCGACGCCCTGGGCGAGCAGTTCCTGCTGTGGTTCCTCAAGGAGCAGGTCGAGGAGGTCGCCTCGGCCACGACGCTGCTGACGGTCGCCCGGCGCGCCGGGGAGAACCTGTTCGACCTCGAGAACTACGTGGCACGGGAGACCATCGGGGACGGCGGCGAGTCCGCGGACGCCCCCGAGGCCGCCGGCGGCGCGCTCTGACCTGAGGCCCCCCGGCGGGGGCGGGGCCGGGCGGGTCCCGGCTGCGCCCCCGCCGCGCCCCTGCCCGCGCACGCCCGACGGCGCCGCTCGCCCCGTGCGCTCGACCGGCGGACGGTCCTGATCACCCGTCACCGGCGCGCGTCACCCGTGCGGTGCACGCCCGGTGGCATGCTGAGCAGCGATGGGACAGGCTGGACGCACCCGGGGCCGCACCAGCGCCCTGGTGTCCGCCGCTCTCACCGGCAACCGCTCGACGAAGGAGACCCACCGATGCTGCTGCGTCACGTCGCGAGGCCCATGCTGGCCTCCTGGTTCATCTACGACGGCGTGCAGGCCGCCCTCAAGCCCGCGGAGCACGTCCGCGCGGCCCGTCGGGGCGTGAGCCTCGTCGGTCAGCAGCTCGGGGTCGAGGAGCCGCTCAGCGAGAAGCAGGTCGCGACCCTCGTCCGGGCCCACGGCGCCGCGACGGCCGTGGCCGGTCTGTTCCTCGCGGTCGGCAAGGCCCCCCGCACCGCGGCGCTCACGCTCGCGGCCCTGAGCGTGCCCCTCGCGATCGTCAACCAGCCCTTCACCCCGAGCGACGTCCCGCGCGACGAGCGCACCCGCAAGTTCGTGGGCAACCTGGGCGCGATCGGTGCAGCCCTCATCGCCGGGGCCGACTACGAGGGACGGCCGGGCGTCCGCTGGCGTGTCGACCGCGCCCGCAAGGACCTCGACCTGGCCAAGAACGCCAAGCACCAGGTCGACGCGGCCAAGCACCGCGTCGGGTCCGTGGCCCACAAGGCCACGGACCCGGTCGCGGAGACCTCGCGCCGCGCGACCCGCAAGGCCCGGCGCGCCGCCTCCTCGGCCGCGAGCGCTGCGGCCGACACGGTCAAGGGTGCCGTCCCCCGCTGACCCCGCACGAGCCCGGCGCTCCGTGCCGCCCGCCCACGGGGGTGCGCGGCGCCGTCGGGCCGTGGACGGGGCCGGCCGAGGACCGGACCGGAGCCCCCTCCCCCGGCCCCGTGCCATAGCCTGGGGCATGTGACCAGCGACCTCTCCGCCGCCCGCTCCCACGAGACCGCCCCCGACCACGCCGCGTGGCCCGCCCCCACCCGGACCGGCGCACCGCTCGACGCGACCGTCGCCGTCCCGGGCTCCAAGTCGCTCACCAACCGTCTCCTCGTGCTCGCGGCCCTCGCGGACGGCCCGGGCGTCCTGCGCGGCGCCCTGCGCAGCCGCGACACCGACCTCATGGCCGCGGCGCTGCGCGACCTGGGCGTGGGCGTCACCGAGGGTGACGTCCCGAGCGAGCTGCACGTGACGCCCGGGCCGCTGCGCGGCCCCGCCGACATCGACTGCGGCCTCGCCGGGACGGTCATGCGGTTCGTGCCCGCGGTCGCAGCCCTCGCGGACGGCACCGTGCGGTTCGACGGCGACGAGGGCGCGCGCGTGCGTCCCATGGGTCCCGTGCTCGACGCCCTGCGCTCCCTGGGCGTGCCCGTCGAGGGCCAGGACACGCTGCCGTTCACCATCACGGGCCACGGCGCGGTGCGCGGCGGGCAGGTCGACGTCGACGCGTCGGGGTCGAGCCAGTTCGTCTCGGGTCTGCTGCTCGCGGCCGCACGCTTCGACGAGGGCGTCACGCTGCGCCACACGGGCCCCACGCTGCCGAGCGTGCCCCACATCGACATGACGGTCGAGGTGCTGCGCGAGGTGGGCGTCCAGGTCGACGACTCGGTGCCCCTGACGTGGACCGTCTCCCCCGGCCCCGTCGCTGCGCGCGACGTCTACGTCGAGCCCGACCTCTCGAACGCCGGGCCGTTCCTCGCAGCGGCCCTCGTGGTCGGCGGCACGGTGCGCGTCCCGGGCTGGCCCGCCGTCACGACCCAGCCGGGCGCCATGATGGCCGAGCTCCTCACCGCGATGGGCGGGACGGCCGAGCTCGTCGACGGCGTCATGACGGTCACCGGGACGGGCGAGATCCGCGGCATCGACGTCGACCTCCACGAGGCCGGCGAGCTCACCCCGACCATCGCTGCCCTCGCCGCGCTCGCCGACTCCCCCAGCCGTCTGCGCGGCGTCGCGCACCTGCGCGGGCACGAGACCGACCGCCTGGCCGCGCTCGCCACCGAGATCACGCGCCTCGGTGGACAGGCCGAGGAGACCGAGGACGGCCTCGTCATCACCCCGCGCCCCCTGCACGGCGCGACGTTCCGCACGTACCACGACCACCGCATGGCGACCTCGGGCGCGCTCATCGGGCTGCGGGTGCCCGGCGTGCTCGTGGAGGACGTCGAGACCACGGCCAAGACCCTGCCTGGCTTCACGGCCATGTGGGACCGCATGCTGAGCGCCACGGGATCGGCGAGCTGATGGCCGGACGCGTCCGCGACGAGTCCGACTTCCGCGACCGGCCGAGCAAGAAGAACTCGCGCCCGCGGACCAAGCAGCGTCCCGAGCACGAGGACGCCGAGACCGGGCTCGTCACGGGCGTCGACCGCGGGCGCTACACGCTCCTGCTCGACGAGGACCAGCCGACCGAGCGCACCATCCTCGCGATGAAGGCGCGCGAGCTGACCCGCAACCGCGTGGTGTGCGGCGACCGGGTGGACATCGTGGGCGACACGTCGGGAGAGGACGGGACGCTCGCGCGCATCGTCCGCATCCAGGAGCGCACCTCGGTCCTGCGCCGCACGGCCGACGACACCGACCCGTACGAGCGCATCATCGTCGCGAACGCCGACCAGCTCGTGATCGTCACGGCCCTGGCCCAGCCCGAGCCCCGCACGCGCATGATCGACCGCTGCGTCGTGGCCGCGTACGACGCGGGCATGGACGTCCTGCTGTGCCTCACCAAGGCGGACCTCGCCGACGCGACGCACCTGCGAGAGCTCTACGAGCCCATCGGGGTCAAGGTAGTGGTGACGCGCCGGGTCCACGACGTCACCGGGGCCGCGGCCGGGCAGGCCGGGCACGGCGACGAGCCAGGTCACAACTCCTCCGACACGGCCGAGGACTCGTGGCGCATCGAACCGCTCGACGCCGTGCGCGCCGAGCTCGAGGGCCGCACGTCGGTCCTCGTGGGGCACTCGGGCGTCGGGAAGTCGACGCTCGTCAACGCCCTGGTCCCCGACGCGTACCGGGCCACGGGCGTCGTCAACGACGTGACGGGCCGCGGCCGGCACACGTCGACGTCGGCGGTCGCGCTGCGCCTGCCCGACGCCGACGGCAACCCCGCCGGGTGGGTCATCGACACGCCCGGCGTCCGCTCGTTCGGGCTCGCGCACGTCGACGTCGAGAACCTCCTCAAGGCGTTCGACGACCTCGACGTGGTCGCCGAGGACTGCCCGCGGGGCTGCACGCACCTCGACGGCGCACCCGACTGCGCGCTCGACGACTGGCTGGAATCGTCCCCGGAGGAGGAGAAGGCGGCGCGCACGGCGCGTGTCGAGTCGTTCCGGCGCCTGCTGGCGGCACGCACCGGTACGGTGTGAGCCATGCCGACCTACGACGACGACCTGCGCCTGGCTCACGTGATCGCCGACCAGGTCGACTCGCACACCATGTCCCGTTTCAAGGCCCTCGACCTGACCGTGGAGTCCAAGCCGGACAACACCCCCGTCAGCGACGCCGACCGCACCGCCGAGGAGATCATCCGCAGCCACCTCTCGCGGGCCCGCGGGCGTGACGCGATCGTCGGCGAGGAGTTCGGCGAGTCGGGCCACGGCGCGCGGCGCTGGATCATCGACCCCATCGACGGCACCAAGAACTTCGTGCGGGGGGTCCCCGTGTGGGCCACCCTCATCGCGCTGGCCGACGGCGACGAGGTCGTCGTCGGGCTCGTGTCGGCCCCCGCGCTGGGCCGCCGCTGGTGGGCCGCCAAGGGGACGGGCGCATGGAGCGGACGCTCGCTCGCGGCCGCGAACCGGCTGCACGTCTCGAAGGTCGCCAAGGTCGAGGACGCGTCGCTGTCGTACTCGTCGCTGTCGGGGTGGGAGGAGCGCGGGCAGCTCGACGCGTTCCTCGACCTGACCCGTGAGACCTGGCGCACGCGGGCCTACGGCGACTTCTGGTCCTACATGCTCGTGGCCGAGGGCGCAGTGGACGCTGCCGCGGAGCCCGAGCTCGAGCTCTACGACATGGCGGCCCTGGTCCCCATCGTCACCGAGGCCGGCGGGACGTTCACGTCCCTCGACGGCTCGCCGGGACCGTGGGGCGGCAACGCGGTGGCCACGAACGGCCTGCTGCACGACGAGATCCTGGGCCGCCTGAGCTGACCCCACCCGCCGGGGCGAGGCTCGGCGGCCGAGAACGGGCCTGAGGTCGTCATCCGGCGGACGGCGACCTCAGGCCCGTTCTCGGGCGCCCGCTACCTCGTGACGGTCACTTCGCTCGGGGGACGCTCTTGAGCTCCGACCAGTCGTACCAGAGCAGGTCGCGCTCGCTCACGCGGTCGAGCGCGGCGTCGAGGTCCTCGTCGCGGTCCTCGTCGGCGGCCGCGAAGACCTCGGCGATGTCCGTCGCGGCCTCGGGCTCGTCGACGTGGACGCACACGATGCGCACCTCGGGGATGGACGCCGTGACCTCGACCGCGCTGGGCGCCAGGTCGCCGGGCGACTCGCCGTCGCCGGGCTGGGTCAGCGCGACCATCTCGTCGGGCACCTCGACCGTCACGACCAGGCGCTGACGGGGTGCGCCCGACCTGCCCGCGAGGAGCGCGAGCGAGTCGTCGGCGGCCTCGAGCGCCGCGGCGAACTCCAGGCCCTCCTCGTCCTCGTCGAGCAGCTCGCGGGAGAGGGCGGACGTGACGGCGTGGGCCGCTCGCGGAGCGAGGGACCAGACGGCCTCGTCGCCGGTCACGGTGACGGCGTCGAGCTCGTCGACGGTGGCGGGAACGTAGATGCGCATGGGATCAGTGTGCCGGTTCCGGGACGCGTTCGCGTGGTCCGCCCGGCGCGACCGTGCCCCCGGGGTCCCCGACCGCCGCCCGGACCCGGTCGGCGAGGTCGACGAGGGCGCGCCGGACCGGGCTCTCGGGCGCGTGCTCGGCGAGCGTCCTGCCGGCGAGGAGGGCCCCGTCGAGGGTCGCCCGGTCCTCCGGGAGGACGTGGACGTCGACGACCCCGCCGTACCGTCCCAGCGCGTCGCGGACCGCGGCCTCGGGACGTGGCCCGGCCGCGGAGGACCGCACGCGGTTGGCGACCACGAGACGCGTCGCGCCGGTCGTCGCACCCGCGTCGGCGAGGTCTCCCAGGCCACGGACGAGACGTTGGATCCCCACCGGGTCCGCCCCGCCCACGACCAGCACGACGTCGGCCGCGGCGAGCGCGCTGAGCGTCGCCCCGTTGCGCTGGGGAGCACGCGTGTCGTACGACAGCAGCTCGTCCTGCTCGAGCGCGAACCCGCAGTCGATCACGGTCCAGTCCGCGAGCGCACGGCCGACCTCCCAGACGGCGTCGAGGGACGTCGCCGGGAGCTCGGGCCACCGGGCAGCCCGGGAGATGCCGGTCAGCACACGAAGCCGTGGCGCGACGACCGGGGCGAGACGCGCCAGGCCGGCGAGGTCGAGGGCGCCCTGGCCGGCGCTCCGGGTGGCTGCGGCGAGGCCGGGCGACTCGTCGAGCAGACCGAGGTGCTGCGCCACCGAGCCCGCGTACGTGTCGGCGTCCACCAGGAGGACCTCGTCGGTGCTCGCGCTGCTCCTGCCCGACGGCGAGTACCGTCCGTGTCGACGACGGCGCGCGCCGCGCCGTCCACGACCGTCGCCGACCCCGGCCAGCTCGGCCGCGAGGTTCACGGCGAGGGTCGTCCGTCCGGGGGCGCCCGTCGGCCCCCAGACCGCGAGCACCTTCCCCGACCGCGGTGCGCTCCCCTGCTGGTCGGCGTCGCTCGCCCTGCCCGTGCCGTCCCCCGGCGGAGGCGCGTCGGCCCCCGCGCCCCGTCCACGACCGTGCGCCTCGTCGCGCACGGTCGCGACCAGGACCGTGGTCGGGGTGTCCTCGTCGAGGACGACGTCCACGCCGATCGCGCGGAGCCTGTCGCCGAGCCAGGCCTGCCCCTCGGCGAGCGCGACGACCCGCACCCCGCACCCGTGCAGGTGCGCGACCGACTCCCGGTCGATCCCGGGCAGGTCGCCGGAGATGACCGCGGCCGTCCCGGCGCCCGCACCCGCCGCTGCCAGGAGCTCCGTGAGATCGGCGCAGCGGCGTGCCACCGCGACCCCTGAACCCGGCATGGTCAGGGCCGTGACGACGGCCGTCTCACCGCTGCCCCGCACCGCGCACAGGACGGACGCGAGGGGAGTCGTCGAGTCGGCCGTCATGCGGCTCCCCCGGCGACGGGCACGACCGCGATCTCGCCGTCGGCGGCCAGGGCGGCGAGGACGCCCGGGAGCACGTCCGTGGGCACGAGGACGTGGAGCGTGGTCCCGCCGCCCGAGACCAACGGACCGTCGGCGGCGGAGACCTGGGCGACCACGACCTGCGTCGCGAGCTCGCGCGGGTCGGCCGACGCGCCGCCCTTCGCGTCCTTGCCCGTCCGCACCACCGTTCCTCCGTCGCTCGTCGGCACGAACCAGACGTCGACGAGCGCACCGTCCGTGACCCGGTCCGACAACCCTCCGGCCACCTGGATCGCCACGGCGCGGGTGTCGAGCTCGGCGGCGGTGCCGACCGCGCTGCGGGCCACCAGCTCACCGTCCCCCACCACGCGGAGCGCGACCAGGCCGTCGGGCAGGGGCCTGCTCGCGAGGAAGTACTTCCCGTCTCCGGAGCCGAGCCGCACCTCGACCGTCCTGAGGCTGCTCGCGTCGACCGTCTCCCCCGGGGTCAGCGGGCCGGACGCGGCGTAGACGGCGACCGTCCGGCCGGCCGACGACACCGCCCAGGACCCCAGCGCGACCGAGGCCGCGACGAGCACGAGACCGAGGATCAGGCGCGGGTCGCGCCACCCCGGTCGTCGCAGGCGCGCCACGGTCGGGGTCGGCAGCCGGTCGGTCGTGCTCGTCATGAGTGTCCGTTTCGTCGTGGGAGGAGGGCGGGCGCGAGGTTCGCCGGTGCGCCGACGGGCGGTTCCGGAGGCCATCATGCCGACCCGGAGCACCGCGCGTGGGCCGTGGGCCCGGCGCCTGTGGACAAGCAGGTCGGTGTGCGGCTCCGTGAAAGACTGGGGCCATGGCACAGCGCTTCCTGACCCTCGCGGACGTCACCGAGGAGCTCAACATCTCCGCGGCGCAGGCATACGCACTCGTACGCAGCGGCGACCTGCCGGCGATACAGGTGGGCGGCAGAGGCCAGTGGCGGGTCGAGGCGCGAGAGCTCGAGGAGTACATCCTGCGCATGTACGAGCAGACGCGGACCCGCATCGACGCAGGAGACTTCGAGTCCTGAGCAGGACGCACGGTCCGCACGCGGGCGCGTCCGGCCCCGGGCGCGCGTGACCTCGCGACGTTCCCTGATTCCCCCCGCACCCGTTCGCCCCCTCCGCGCCCTCGGCCTAGGTCTCGCTCACGCACACCAGGGCGGAGAAGGGGACCACCTGACTCGCACGCGCCCCTCCCGCGACGAGCTCGACGTCCACGTGATCCTTGCCGACGCGGCCGACACGCCCGACGGCCTGCCCCGCGAGGGTGTGCACCTGGACGACGACCCGGTCTCGCATGAGAGCCCTCAGGAGGGTGGGCAGCCCTCGTCCTGCCCGCGTCCCGGCGGGCGCCGGGACGGCGTGCGGCGAGAGCCCGTCGAGCGTGGTGATCGCCTGGAGCGGCACCGCGTGCTGACGCACCCCCTCCCCCACGAGGAGCCAGTCGACGCCGACGTCCCGGACGCTCCCCGTCAGGCGTGAGCCGTCGACGAGCCCGAGGCCGACCTGCCGCCCGAGGCTCGCTCGCAGCCGGTCCGTGAGGTGGACGGTGGCCTGCTCGGCGCGCGTGAGGTCTGCGAGCGCGTGGGCGTCCGCCGGGAGGTCCGCGGCATCGAGCTGCGCCACGAGGTCGGCGAACAGCAGGTCCCAGCGCACGCCCACACGGTAGCGGCTCGCCCGGGGGTTTCGTCCAGAGGTGTCCGCACCGCGAGCCACCTCTGGACAACACCAGAAGGATGCAGTTTGATGTAGAACCATCAAACTGCATCAAACGCGATGATCGTTCCGAGGACGGAGCAGACGTCGTCGACCATCTTCAGGGGGAAGCATGGCGCAGCACCCACGGTCCGCCCCGTCCCGACCACCCCGGGACCCACGGCGCCTGCCCCGGCTGGCCGCGCTCCTGGGGATGGCAGCAGCCACCGGCGGCATCGCCGCCGTCCTCACGCTGCGCACCCTGGACCTCCTCGCCGATCTCCCGAGCCCACGGTTCGAGACCTACCTGGAGGTGCCGCTCGTCGGGGCAGGGGCGCTCCTCGCGACCTGGGTGGCGGTCACCTCGATGCTCGCCGCGTCGTGCGTGCTCGCCCGCGCCGCAGGACGCCGGTGGTCGGCCGGCGAGCAGCTCGTCCTGCGGCACGCCCCGTCGGTCGTACGACGCCTGGCCAGCGCAGGCGTCGCGGTCTCGATCGGGACCGGGCTGACTCTCGGAGGGGGGAGTGCGCACGCGGCAGAGGTCGAGCCGCCCGCCGACTCCGCACGCGTGGGCCCGGCCGTCGTCGACCTCGGCTGGCAGACCACCGCGCAGGGCCCGTCCGACCGGACCAGCGTCGAACCTCCCGGCCCCGGCCCGTCGGACGTCGCCCCCGGCCTCGCAGCCCCCGAGAGCCCCGCGGCCCCGCCTGCGGTCCAGGACACCGGGCATCCCTCCCCGCCGCAGGTCCCGGCGCCGGTTCCGGTGCCGCAGGGAGCGGCGCCGAGCACGGGCGCGGCGCGCGTCGACGACTCCGGGCAGCGCTCCGCGCAGACCGAGCAGGCCGACCGCGCCACGCCCCCGGCCCCGCCGGCGGTCGAGACTCCCACGACGAGCCAGCCCCCTGCGGGGGCGAGCCCGGAGTCGGTGCACGTCCCGCTGGACGGGCTCCTGGGAGCAGAGCAGCGCACGCTGCCTCCTCAGCCCGCGGCGCCTCGGCCCGGCCCGGGGGCCGCGCCCACCCTCGGGGCGTCCGTGGCCACGGAGAGCGCAGCGTCGACCGTCTCGGTCGTGGTCCTGCGCGGAGACTCCCTCTGGTCGCTCGCCGCGCGGTCCCTCGGGCAGGGGGCGACCGACGAGCAGATCGCCGTCGAGTGGCAGCGCTGGTTCGCGGCGAACGCGGAGGTCATCGGGCAGGACCCGGACCTCATCAGGCCGGGTCAGGTCCTGGTCGCTCCTCGCACCCTCTGACCACCTCAGCACCGGCCTGAGGCACCTTCTGCCGCACCAAGAACGCCGTACACCGTCCGACCGGTCGTCCCACGACGCACCGGCCCTCGCCGAACCCAGGAGACGTCATGTCGACCAGCACCGTCCGCCACCACGCCCGACCGATCCGTTCCGGCGCCGCTCCGCTCCTCGCGACCCCGGCCACGCTCCCTCGTGCCGTGCCGCGTGCTCCGCGTGTCCTCACGTTCGGTCGCGCACCGCAGTTCCCCGTCACGGAGGACCTCGCCCACGACGGCCGCCCGGTGTCGGCGGCCGTGGACCTGCCGCTGCCGGACCCGACGTCGATCTGCTGCTCGGTCGTCCGGGCGGCGGTCGAGGTCCTGCGGGGAGAACGGCCGGTGGGGCAGCTCCAGCGGTGGCTGGCCCCGGACGTGTTCGACGCGCTGGGGCGACGCGCGCTGCTCATGCAGGGAACGACGGCGCCGACCGGCGCCGCGCGTCCCGTCGCGATCCGCCGGGCCCGCCTCGTGCGCCTCGGGGACACCACGGCTGAGGCCACGGTCGTCCTGGAGGACATGGACAGAGTGCGAGCGGCGGCCCTCCGACTCGAGGCCCGACGCGGCGTGTGGCGCGTCGTGGTCCTCGAGATCGGCTGACCGCCGCTCGCGGGTGCCCCTCGGGGAGGGTTACTGCTCTTCGTTCAGCCCGTGGCAGAGCTTGTACTTCTTGCCCGAGCCGCAGGGGCACTTGGCGTTGCGGGGCGTGCCGGGGAACGTGCGCCCGTCGCCCTCGACCGCGGTCGCCTCGCCGTGCAGGGCGCGGCGGGCGCGGCGCGAACCGTCACCCGAGACCACGGCCTGGCCCGAGCCGTCGTCGCTCGGCGCCGTGTACTGCAGCGGCACCTGCTCGCCGGGGCCGTCGAGGCCCTTGGCGATGAGCGTCGGCTCGGCCCTCGGGGCAGGAGCGACCGGTGCGTCCACGAGCTCGTCCTCGACGGGCTCGTCCTGGACGGCGTCGGTCTGCGCCTGCGCGGCGGCCTGGACCTCGGCAGCAGCCTTGGCGTCCGCCGCGGCCTTGGCCGCAGCGCCCGCAGCGGCAGCGGCCCCCGCAGCACCCGCCGTGCCGCCGAACGCCTGACCGGCCACCGACTGCGCGGCAGCGGCTGCGGACACCGGGTTGACCGGCGACTCCCCGGGCTCGGCGACCTTGACCTCGAGGTTGAACAGGAAGCCGACCGACTCCTCCTTGATGGCCTCGGTCATGGCCTGGAAGAGCTGGAAGCCCTCGCGCTGGTACTCGACCAGGGGGTCGCGCTGCGCCATGGCGCGCAGTCCGATGCCCTCCTTGAGGTAGTCCATCTCGTAGAGGTGCTCACGCCACTTGCGGTCCAGCACCGAGAGCACCACGCGGCGCTCGAGCTGGCGCATGTTCGAGCTGCCCAGGGACGCCTCGCGCTCCTGGTAGGCCACGCGGGCGTCGGACAGGATCTCCTCGAGGATCAGCTCACGCGTCAGTCGCGTCGCTCCCCCGGCCTGCTCGAGGACCTCGTCCACCTCGATCGAGACCGGGTAGACCGCGCGCAGCGCCGTCCACAGTCCCTCGAGGTCCCAGTGCTCCGGGTTGCCCTCGGACGTGGCGCCGTCGACGTACGCCGTGATGACGTCCGTGATGAAGTGCTGGACCTGCTCCTGCATGTCCTCGCCCTGCAGCACGCGGCGACGCTCGTCGTAGATGACGGTGCGCTGACGCGAGAGGACGTCGTCGTACTTGAGGACGTTCTTGCGGATCTCGAAGTTGCGGGCCTCGACCTGGCCCTGCGCGCTCGCGATGCCGCGCGTGACGATCTTGGACTCGAGCGGCACGTCGTCGGGGAAGCCCGCGCGGTTCATCATGCTCTCGGCGAGCGTCGAGTTGAACAGGCGCATCAGGTCGTCCTGCATCGACAGGTAGAACCGGGACTCGCCCGGGTCGCCCTGACGACCGGACCGGCCACGGAGCTGGTTGTCGATGCGTCGCGACTCGTGCCGCTCGGTGCCCAGCACGTACAGCCCGCCGAGCTCGGTGACCTCGTCGTGCTCGGCCGCGACGGCGGCCTTGGCACGCTCGACGGCCTCGGGCCACGCGGCCTCGTACTCCTCGGGGTTCTCCGTGGCGTCCAGGCCGCGCGCAGCGAGGTCGGCGACGGCCATGAACTCGGCGTTGCCACCGAGCATGATGTCGGTGCCACGGCCGGCCATGTTGGTCGCGACCGTCACGGCGCCCTTGCGGCCCGCCTGGGCGACGATCGCGGCCTCGCGTTCGTGCTGCTTGGCGTTGAGGACCTCGTGCGGGACGCCCTGCTTCTTGAGCTTGGCGGACAGGAGCTCGGACTTCTCGACGCTCGTGGTGCCGACCAGCACCGGCTGCCCCTCGGCGTGGCGCTCGACGATGTCCGCGACGACGGCGTCGAACTTGCCCTCCTCGTTCTTGTAGACGAGGTCAGGCTGGTCCACGCGCTGCATCTTGCGGTTCGTGGGGATGGGGACGACGCCCAGCTTGTACGTGCCCTGGAACTCGGCGGCCTCGGTGTCGGCCGTACCGGTCATCCCGGAGATCTTGTCGTACAGACGGAAGTAGTTCTGGAGCGTGATCGTGGCGAGCGTCTGGTTCTCGGCCTTGATCTGCACGCCCTCCTTGGCCTCGATGGCCTGGTGCATGCCCTCGTTGTAGCGACGGCCCGCGAGGATACGGCCCGTGTGCTCGTCGACGATCATGACCTCGCCGTTGAGCACGACGTAGTCCTTGTCGCGCTTGAAGAGCTCCTTGGCCTTGATCGCGTTGTTGAGGAACCCGATGAGCGGCGTGTTGAGCGACTCGTACAGGTTGTCGATGCCGAGGTAGTCCTCGACCTTCGCGATACCGGGCTCGAGCACGCCGATGGTGCGCTTCTTCTCGTCGACCTCGTAGTCGGTGTCCTTCGAGAGGCGACGTACCACCTTGGCGAACTCGCCGTACCAGCGGTTGGCGTCCCCCGAGGCGGGGCCGGAGATGATGAGCGGCGTCCGCGCCTCGTCGATGAGGATCGAGTCGACCTCGTCGACGATCGCGAAGTTGTGACCGCGCTGGACCAGGTCGTCGGTGCTCCACGCCATGTTGTCGCGGAGGTAGTCGAACCCGAACTCGTTGTTGGTCCCGTAGGTGATGTCCGCGGCGTACTGCTCGCGGCGCACCGCGGGGGTCTGCCCCGAGATGATGCAGCCCGTCGTGAGGCCGAGGGCGCGGAAGACGCGGCCCATCAGGTCGCTCTGGTACTTCGCGAGGTAGTCGTTGACGGTGACGACGTGGACGCCCTTGCCGGTCAGCGCGTTGAGGTACGCCGGGAAGGTGCCGACGAGGGTCTTGCCCTCACCGGTCTTCATCTCGGCGATGTTGCCCATGTGCAGGGCCGCGCCACCCATGAGCTGCACGTCGTAGGCGCGCTGCCCCAGGGTGCGACGGGCCGCCTCGCGGACCGCGGCGAAGGCTTCCGGGAGGAGCTCGTCGAGCGTGGCGCCGTTGGCGAGCCGTTCCTTGAAACGGTCGGTCTCCTCGCGCAGCTCCTCGTCGGTGAGGTCCTCGAAGCTGGGCTCCAGCTTGTTGACCTGGTCAGCCAGGCCGGACAACTTCTTCAGGATCCGGCCCTCGCCGAAACGCAGGACCTTCTCGAGGATCGCAGGCACGCAGTACTCCCGTATCGATCGCGCCCCCGGGCCGGACGGTCCGGGGCGAATGCGCAGCGACCACCGTTCGGCAGTCGGCTGGATCACACCACAGACCATCGTAGGCGAGTCCAGCAGGTGGAAGGGCTTCTGTCCGGTAGCGGTGGTTTCGCTCTGCGGCGAAACCTGACCGGCGGGGCGACTACCCGACCGCCGGGACGTCCACGCGTCCGACCTCGGCCGCGAGCGCCGGCGCGAGGTCCCCCGCGGGCCCGACGACGACGTCCGCCATCCCGAGCCACGTCGCCATGAGGCGGAGCTCGGCCGCGAGCGCCGCCGCGGTGTCGGCGTCGGCGTGCTCCTCGCGGTGCGCCGACAGGACGCGCAGCAGCCCGGCGCGGCGGTCTGCCTTGAGGTCCACCTTCGCGGTGATGCGGTCCCCCTGGAGGAACGGCAGGACGTAGTACCCGTGGACGCGCTGGGCGGCGGGCACGTAGATCTCGATGCGGTAGTGCGTCCCGAAGAGCCGTTCGAGGCGCGTGCGCTCGAACACGAGGGGGTCGAACGGGCTGAGCAGCGCGCGTCCCCGGGCGTGACGCGGTAGCGCGGCGTCCCGGTGCAGGTAGGTGGCCTCGCCCCACCCGCGGACCTCGACCGGGCGCAGCACCCCGTCCTCGACCAGCTCGGCCAGCGCGCGGCGCGGGGCGGGCCCCTTGAGGCGGAAGTAGTCCTGGAAGCAGCGCAGGGTCCCGACCCCGTGCGCCCGTGCCCCGATCTCGAGCAGTCGGCGGACGGCGTCCGCGTCGCTCACGGCCGGGGCGGCGAGGACCGCAGGCGGCAGGACGCGCTCGGTCAGGTCGTAGCAGCGCTCGAACGCGGCGTTGCGCCGTGCGGCCGTGATCTCGCCCGTGAAGAAGAGGAGCTCGAGGGCGCGCTTGGCGAGTGACCAGTTCCAGCCCCACTCGGTGGTGCTGCGCGACTCCCCCATGCCCTGGTCCTCGAGGATCGCGTGGACCTCGCTGGCCGTGACGGGGCCGCGCTCGGCCACGATCTCCCGCACGCGGGTCACCACGGCCGAGTGCGAGGCCTCGACCCCGCTGATCGCACCCCACGCTTCCGTGCGGTACGCGCGCTGGCGCCACTCGAGGAGCCGGTACGTCTCGGGTGGGACGTAGGACGCGACGTGCGCCCAGTACTCGACCAGGCGGCGGGGAGAGCGACCTGCGGCGCGGTCGAGCAGCGACACGTCGTACGGGCCCAGCCGTGAGTACAGCGGGACGAGGTGCGCCCGCGCCAGGACGTTGACCGAGTCGATCTGGAGCAGCCCCAGCCGGTCCACGGTGCGCTGCACGTGCCGCAGCGTGACCTGCCGGGGCGAGGCGCCGGCGTCGGGCCGTGGGGTGTGCAGGCCCTGCGCGGCGAGGGCGACACGACGGGCCTGGGCGAGCGACATCGACTCGGTCTTCACGGGACCCATCCTGCACCGTGCCTCCGACACGCGCGGCGATGGGGCAAAATGGGATGAAATACCCGATCCATCGAGCCTCTGGAGCCTCCTGTGCCCGCCGTGTCCAAGATTCGCGATGAAGCCGAAGCCGTCCGATGGATCGAGGAAGGGCGCACGTACGCGTGGATCGTCGAGGAGTACCTCAGGAAGTACGACGTGGAGACCACCCTGTCCATGTGGTCGAACTTCCGTCGGCGACGGGGGCTCTCCCGTCGCATCGTCCGTGACGACCAGCTCATCCCCTGGTCCGTCGACGTGGCGCACCGCTGGGCCTACCCCCTCATGATGCTCCGCTTCGAGGCCCGGCGCCGCGCCGGGGCCCCGCTCGGCCCGGAGGACGCCCGGCGCCTCGACTCCTGGCGCCGGGACCTGACCTCGCGCGACGCGGTCGTGCTCTACGACGCACAGACGCCGGACGGCTTCCACCTCGTGCCGCGGGAGGCAGGCGACGAGGACATCATCCGTCGCCCCACGGCGGGCCTCTCCAAGCGGCGCCGGGCGGACTGAGGCCCCCGGCGCAGGCTCCGGACGCGCCGACGGGGTGGCGCCGCCTGGTCGGCGACGCCACCCCGTCGGGTCAGCTGTCTGCGGCGATCAGCTCGCCTCGGCGGCGGCCTTCATGCCGCCCGCGCACGACGTGTCGAGCGCGATGACACCGTAGCTCCAGCCGCGGCGCCGGTAGGCGACCGAGGGGCGCGCCGTCTCCACGTCGACGAAGAGGTAGAAGTCGTGGCCCACCATCTCCATCTCGTAGAGGGCGTCGTCGATCGTCATGGGCTCTGCGGAGTGGAGCTTCTGACGGATCACGACGGGCGAGTCGCCGAGCTGGGTCTCGACCGCGTCGCCCGGTGCGGCCGGGTGCTCCGGCGCAGGCTCGGTGTGCTTGTCCTCCGGGATGAACGGCCGGACGTCGACGGGCGGCTGCGGGTTGTTGTTGCGGTGGTTCTTGCGACGGTCGCTGACGCGCCGCAACCTCTCCTGAAGCTTGTTCATGGCCAGATCGAGTGCCCCGAACCGGTCGTCGGCTGCCGCTTCGGCGCGGACGACGGGTCCCTTGGCGCGGACGGTCAGCTCGACCCTCTCACGCACCTCGGACAGTCGTGGGTTGTTCTCGTGGGTGACCTCGACGTCGATCCGCTGGGCGGTCGGTGCGAGCTGCTCGAACTTCGCGAGCTTTTCTTCCACGTGTCGGCGGAAGCGGTCAGCCACTTCCGTGTGCCTGCCGACGACAACGATCTCCATGTGAGCCTCCGCAAAGGGTCTCGGACGCTCCCGGTTCTCCAGAGCGTCCCGTGTGGTCCTGGGTCTGGTTCCCCCGAGGGGGATCCGGAGTACCTATCACCTCCTTGCCCGAGGACCTAGCCTCGGGTCGATCGCTCTGTGGCCGCACGGGTCCCCTACCAACCGTTCCCCGTGACGACTGGTCCCCAGGTTAACCCTGCGGGGAGGTAAAGGCAGCATCTATGACAGATGAACTTGGCGCGCCGCGGCGTGTCGTCGCGGAGGGGGTGTCGCGGCGAGCACGAACGCCCCCAGGACCCGCGCGCCGGCCTCCTCCAGGACCCGTCGGCACGACGCCAGGGTCGCCCCGGTCGTCAGGACGTCGTCGACCAGGAGGCACGGGACGCCGGGCCCGGGGCGGCGTGTCCGGCCCCGGCCCGGGGCCCCGGACCGGACGCTGCGGGCGAGGCGGACGGCCCCGAGACGGGCTCCCCGACGCCTCGACCCGAGCCCTACCTGGTCCCGTCCGCGCTGCGCCAGGACGGGCGCGGGGACGGCGTCGACCCCGCCGTCGACGAGGCCGCGTGCGACCGCCCGCGCGAGGCCGCGGACCGGCTCGCGCCCCCGGGCGCGCCGCGCCGCGGACGACGACGGCGCGGGCACCACGAGCACCCGCGCGCGCCCACCCGTCGCGCCACGCACCGGCCCGACGGCGGCATGCACCCAGGGCGCGAGGTCGCGGCCCGCGCGGTACGCGGCTCCCTCGAGGTCGGTCGCGAGATCGAGGCGCCCCTTGTCCTTCCACGCCACGACCAGACCACGCAGCGGCCCGGCGTACGGGGCCGACGCCCACACGGGCAGCGACGGGCTCCCGTCCATCCGGTCGAGCCGCGGCGCGTCGGCCTCGCAACGGGTCGGAGCCCCCGTCAGGGTGCGAGCGCACGCGGAGCACAGCGACACGTCGGCCATGCCGCAGCCGGGGCACTCGACCGGCACGAGCAGGCGGGCCAGCGCGCGCGACCACGCGACGGCGGGCGCGCGGGCCGCGGACCGGAGCCGGGCGTGCGGGAGAGGGAGTGGCTGCGGGCGGACGGGCGGGCGGGTCTGCACGCACCGATGGTCCCGGACGGCCCGTACCCCGTGGCCCGCGTCACGCGCGGGGTGTGGACGCCGGGCACGGGCGGAGGCCTGTGCACGGGCCCACCGAGCGCCCGCCGGGGCGATGGGTCAGCCCGGGTACGTCGGCAGCGCGACGCCCTCGATCCGCTTCTCCCACACGGCCCCCGACCGGCTCCTGCCGAACAGCGTGCCGTCCTGGGTGAGGACCTGGACGGAGCGCTCGCCGTCGCCCGCGCTGATGGCGACCGCTTCCGCCACGGGGGGCAGCCGCGAGGTGTCGCCGCCCACCGCGACGAGGTGCACCGCGACGGCGGTGTCCGTGCGGTCCGTCCCCAGGACCGCGAGCGTCGTCTCGTCGGCCCACACGACCTGCGAGGCCGAGGTGATCGGGGCGCCGACGCGGAACGGCTCCGACAGCCCGGTCGGGACGTCCTTGTCGTCGCGCAGGATCCCCGCGACGTCGACCTTGGTGCTGACCCCGTCCGAGCTGACCACCGCGATCCGGGCGCCGTCGTGGGCTACCCGGATCGACTGGATCGAGCGCCCCGCCAGCCAGGGGGCCGACACCACGACCGGGGCGCCCGGCTCCGCCAGGTCCGCGCGGACGACCTCGAGCGACCCGAGCTGGCGGCCGGGCCCGGACCACACCCCGCCGAACCGGTCGATGCTCGGAGCGAGGAGGTCCTCCCCCGTGAGCAGGAGCGCCTCGGGCAGGTTCCTCGTCGCGAGCCGCACGATGCTGCTCGTGCCGTCACGGACCACGAGGGGACGGGCATCGTTGCCCTGCGCCAGGGCCGTGGCCGCGATCCCGTCGAGCGGGACCGCCGGGGAGAGCGGGACGACGTCGTCGACCCCTCCGTCGAGCACCATGACCTCGCCCTGCGCCGCGACGATCTCGTTCCCCTCCACGCCGGCCTTGGTGAGCACCACGCCGCTGGTCGGCGTGCTCAGCAGGTCCTCACCGCGGTAGAGGTTGACCGTCAGGGGGAGCGCGTCGAAGAGCGTCGCCTCGAGCTGCGCCTTGAGCAGCGCGCGGTCCTCGGGGGTCGCGAGCGAGATCGCGTCCGTGAGCCGGACGTCGACCACCCCGCCCTCGCTCAGCACGGCCTCGGGGCTCAGCACGGTCCCCTCGGGGACGACGGAGGCCGTCGCGCCCCGCAGCCACTCCACGGGACCGACCAGCGTCTCCTTGACGGCGCTCGTCTGCCAGGTCCGGTTGGAGAACCACCGGTCGTCCGGGACGAGGACCTCACGGTCGGCCGACGGGAAGTAGAGGCGGGTCGGCCGGAACGCCGCCTGGAAGCCGCTCTCGGTGAGCAGCAGCCCGTCCTCGACCGTCTCGATCCTCCACTGCCCGTCGCCCTGGCGCACCAGGCCGAACGACACGGGCACGGTGCCCTCCCCGTCGGGGGCGTCCTCGGCGTAGACGCCCCGCTTGTCCAGCGCCCCGACCACCGTCGCGCTGCCCGTGACCGTGACCCGGCCCGTCTTCACGGCCTCCTCGTCCATCATCAGGTCGAGGTCCCCGTCGTAGACCAGCACCTGCGACTCCCAGTCCCACGCCGTCGCCTTGCCCGTGAGGAACTCCTGCGCGACGTCGAAGCTGCCGGCCGGGCCCGCCGCCTGCGCCGTCAGGAACCCCTGCACGATGCTCAGCGGGTCGTCGCCCGCCACGGGCCCCCGCGCTCGCAGCCCCGGGGCGTTGTAGCCCTGGACCACGGTGTCGCCCTGGAACACGGGACCCGACGTCGGGATCGCCGCACAGCCGGACAGCGCGAGGGCCGCCGCGACGGTGCCCGCCCCGAGGGCGCCCGACCGCCTCCTGCGCCGTGGTTCGGTCATCGTGGCTGCTCCTCGTGGGCGGACCGGTCGACCGCGCGGTCGTCCGTCCGGTCGGCGGGCTGGTCGGCGGACCGGTCCGGACGTTCGGCGACCGCGCCCTGACGGGCGAACGTGAGGTGACCGTCGTGCAGGACGGGCAGCGCGGAAGGGCTGGTGGTCCCCTCGGTCGGGTCCTCGACGCGTTCGATCTGCCCTGTCGGCGGACGGGACCCGCGGCCGCGGGTCGGTTCCTCGGGCACCAGCGGCAGCGGGGAGGACTCGAGCCGGATACCGGCTCGCAGCGGGAGCGTGAGCCGGAACGCCGCCCCCAGGCCCGGGCGCCCCCAGACCTCGAGCCAGCCGCCGTGCAGGTGCGCGTCCTCGAGCGAGATCGCGAGGCCGAGCCCTGTCCCCCCGGTCGTGCGGGCGCGCGCCGGGTCCGCCCGCCAGAAGCGGTCGAACACGTGCAGCGCCTCCTCCTGCGTCATCCCGACGCCGTGGTCACGGACCACGACGGCGACCGCGTAGCGGTCCTGGGCGACCGTGATCTCGACCGGCCTCTCCTCGGCGTGCTCGATCGCGTTGACCACCAGGTTGCGGACGATCCGCTCGACGCGCCGCGGGTCCACGTCGGCGGTCACGGCCTCCTCCGGCAGGTGCACCGACAGCCACACGCCCTTGCGCTCGGCGAGCGGCGCCGCGAGCTCGACGGCCGCGTTGACCACGTCCCGGACGTCCCGGCGGTCGGCGTCGAGCTGCGCCGCCCCCGCGTCGAACCGGCTGATCTCCAGCAGGTCGGCCAGGAGGTCCTCGAACCGGTCGAGCTGCGTCTGGAGCAGCTCGGCCGACCGCCTCGAGGCAGGGTCGAAGTCGTCGCGCGAGGCGTGCAGGACCTCACCCGCCATCCGGATCGTCGTGAGCGGCGTGCGCAGCTCGTGCGACACGTCCGACACGAAGCGACGCTGCAGGAGCGACAGCTCCTCCATCCGGCCGATCTGGAGCTGGAGGCTCTCCGCCATCTCGTTGAACGAGCGCGCGAGCGTCGCGAGCTCGTCGTGCCCCTTCACGGGGAGGCGCTCGCTCAGGTGGCCGTCCGCGAGCCGTTCGGCGACCCGGGCCGCGTTGCGGACAGGCTGCACCGCCTGACGGGTCACGACCCAGGTGATGAGCCCCAGGATGCCCACGAGGAAGGCCGCACCCACGACCAGGGTCCGCTGGAGGAACGACAGCGTCTCCTGCTCGGGCGCGAGCGAGTACAGGAAGTAGAGCTCGTAGGCGCCGACGGTCGGCACCTGGACCTTCGACCCCACGAGGACGCCAGGGTCGACGGGCGAGCTCGGGTCCGAGGGGTCGCGCGGGATCGCGACCGACTGGAGCTCGCGACCGTCGCTGGCCATGACCGCGGCCCGGAGCTCGTCCGAGACGAGGCTCGCGAGCTGGTTGTCGGTGCTCACGTCGTTGAGCCGCGAGAGCGCACCCTCGGGGCGCATGAGGAAGATCTTGCGGTCGGGGCTGCCGCTCGTGCGCAGCGCGTTGTGGACGTCCAGCAGCAACGTCTGGATCTCGGACTCCTTGGTCTTGGACAAGGAGGCCGTGAACAGGCTCTGCGCCTGCTGGATCGAGCTGGCGCTCTCCGCGTTGATCTGCTCGAGCCGCTGCTCGAACAGGCCGTCGCGCATCTCGCTCGACAGGTACGCGCCCAGGGCGGCGACCGTGATGACCCCGACCACGAGCGCGGTCCCGACGACCCGCAGCTGCATCGACGACCTGGCCTGCCAGGTGAGGCGGCCGACCGCGGCGCGCACACGCCGTCGGGCGCGACGGAAGGACCGCCCCACCCGCACACGCAGCGACGGAGCGCTCACCCGCGCGCCGAGCCCGCCTTGTACCCGACGCCGCGCACGGTCAGGACGATCTCCGGGTTCTCCGGGTCGTGCTCGACCTTGGACCGCAGCCGCTGCACGTGGACGTTCACGAGCCGCGTGTCCGCCGCGTGCCGGTAGCCCCAGACCTTCTCGAGGAGGACCTCGCGCGTGAACACCTGCCAGGGCTTGCGGGCGAGCGCCACCAGGAGGTCGAACTCGAGGGGCGTCAGCGCGATCGGGCGGCCGTCGCGCGTGACCCGGTGCCCCGTCACGTCGATCTCGACGTCGCCGATCGCGAGGTGCTCGGGCGCGGGCTCGTCCGAGCGGCGCAGCCGGGCGCGGATGCGCGCCACGAGCTCCTTGGGCTTGAACGGCTTGGAGATGTAGTCGTCCGCCCCCGACTCGAGGCCCAGGACGACGTCGACCGTGTCGCTCTTGGCCGTGAGCATGATGATGGGAACCCCCGACTCCGCACGGATCAGGCGGCACACCTCCGTACCGTCCTTGCCGGGGAGCATCAGGTCCAGCAGGACGAGGTCCGGCTGGGAGCTGCGGAACGCCCCCAGCGCCAGGTCCCCGTCCGCGCAGAAGACCGGGTCGAACCCTTCGGACCGCAGCACGATGCCGATCATCTCGGCGAGAGCGGTGTCGTCGTCGACCACAAGCACACGTACCTTCATGGCCCCATTTTGCCATTGACGGAGGGGTCGTCGGGCCGACCCTCCGTACGGCGTCCAGGGTTCACCCGGACCGCACGTCCGCCACGGGCGACAGCCCCCCGTACTAGGGTGGTCCGCTACCGGGCCGGACGCCGTCGAAGGCGCCGCGCACGGCCTCACCAGCACGAGCCCAGACGAGCCCGACGGGCCCGACAGAACCGAGCGGGGACAGCAGAGCAGATGACGACGCCCGACGACGCCGGCACGCCAGCACCGGACGACACCCCGCGCTACGGCCAGCGCGCACCGCAGCCCCCGGCGGGCTCGACGCCGCCTGCTGGTCCGACGCCGCCCGCGGGCGGCGCGCCCGGCGGGTACGGGCAGCCCGGCCAGTACGGGCAGCCGGGCCAGCACGGGCAGCCCGGCACGCCGCCGCCGCCCGGTCAGCCTGCGCAGCAGCCCACGCCGAACGCCTGGGGGCAGCCGCAGTACGGCCAGTACGGCGCGCCCCAGTACGGCACCTCGCAGTACGGCGGCGGCGCCCAGCAGTCCGGGTACGGTCCCCCGTCGTTCGCGGGCAAGCCCTACGCGCCGCCCGCGAACAAGCCCGGGATCATCCCGCTGCGCCCGCTGACCCTCGGGGAGATCTTCGACGGCGCGTTCGGGGCGATCCGCGCCAACCCCAAGGTCATGCTCGGCATGAGCGCGACCGTGATCGCCGTCGCGACGGTCGTCGGGCTGGCACTGGGCGTGCTGGTCAGCGGCATCTTCTCGCCCCAGATCGCACAGCTCGAGGCCGAGCTCGGTGCGGAGGCCGTCGGCCTCACCGACATGTTCCCGCTGTTCGGGGCGACGCTCGTGTCCTCGCTCGTCCTGGGCCTGGCCATGCCCGTCGTCAACGGCATCCTCATCACGTCGGTGGGACAGTCCGTGATCGGTCGCAAGGCGAGCGCCCGGGAGGTCTGGGACCAGGCGCGGTCCAAGGTCTGGGCCCTGCTCGGCTTCTCGATCCTGTGGTCGCTCGCGGTCGGGGCGGTCTGGTTCGTGTACCTGCTCCTGACGGTCCTCGCCTTCACGGCCTCCGTCGGGCTGGGGATCGCGGTCGCGCTCCTGGGCCTGCTGGGCGTCGGGGTCTTCTTCGCGTGGTTCGTGGTCCGCACGCTCCTGGTCCCGCCCGCCATGGTCCTCGAGGGGCAGGGGTTCGCGAGCGGGGTCAAGCGCGGCTGGACGGTCTCCCGCGGGTCGTTCTGGCGTCTGCTGGGGATCTACCTGCTGGCGTACCTCGCGGTCTGGGCCATCACGTCGATCGTGGCGCAGCCGTTCGGGCTCGTCGGGGGCATGGTCTCGGTCATGAGCATGTTCGCGATGTACGCGATCATCGCCGTGGGCTCGGTCTTCACGGGCGTCATCAGCGCGGTCTTCCTCGCCGGGGTCGTCTCGCTGCTCTACATCGACGTACGCATGCGCCGCGAGGGTCTCGACGTCGAGCTCACCGCCGCGGCGAACGAGCGCGACGAGCACGGCACGGCGTGACCGGGACGCTCGGTGCGGCGCTCGTCGCCTGGCCCGCTGCCGGCACGGTGAGCCTCGGCGCGTCCCCGGGAGCCAGGTGGGGCGTCCTGGCGGACGTCCCGGTCGAGCCCGACGCCGACACCGCGCGCCTCTGGCTCAAGGAGGAGCTGCTCGACCCCGTCTACCTCGACGACCCCTCGCTCCTCGCACGGTTCCTCGACTGGCTGTCCGGGCTGTTCGACGACGTCCGCGTCCTGGACGTCAACCCCGTCGTGGCCTCGGCCGTGATCGTCGGGCTCGTCCTGGTGGTCGCGGCGATCGCCTACGTGGTCGCCGGTCCCGTCCGTGTCTCGCGCCGGGCCCGCGCGTCCGTCGCCGTGTTCGAGGACGACGAGCGCTCTGCCGCGGACCTGCGCGCCGCCGCGGACTCCGCCGCGGCGGCCGGGGACTGGGGCACCGCCGTGGTCGAGCGCTACCGCGCGGTCGTCCGCTCGCTCGAGGAACGCGTGCTCCTGGACCCGCGGCCGGGGCGCACGGCCCACGAGGCCGCCGCCGCCGCCGCCCTGCGTCTGCCTGCCCTGACCGACCGGCTCGACGCGGGGGCCCGCCTGTTCGACGACGTCCGGTACGGCAAGATCTCGGTGGGCCCCGCCGCCGACCAGGCCCTGCGCGAGCTCGACGCCGCGGTCCTCGCGACGCGGCCGACGCCTCTGGTCCCCCTGGACGGCCCCACGGGCTCCGGGGGCCCCGACCAGGCCGGCCCCGGAACCGCGGTCCCCGGCACGCCGGTCGCCGTGACGACCCCGCTCCCCACCGACCAGGAGCCGACCGCGACCGGAGGCGCCCGATGACCGCCCGCCTCGACGCCCCGCCCCCGCCCGTCTCCGCGTCCGCCTCGTCGGGCGCGCCCGTCACGACCTCCTACGTCCCGGTCCGCGTGATGGGCGACGGCACCACGGCAGGCTCCCGCGCCGCGCGACGCTGGCGCAGCGCCCGCTGGCCCCTGGCCGTCCTCCTCCTGGTCGCGATCGTCGCCGGGCTCGCGGCCCTGTCCCGTCCGGCCGTCTCGAGCACCCCGCTCGCCCCGGACAACGCCGACCCGGGCGGCGCCCGCGCCCTGGCCCAGGTGCTGGGCGACCAGGGCGTGACGGTCGAGTACGTGACCGCGACCGCGGACGCGGTCTCCCGGGCCCGGGCCGGGACGACGCTCCTGGTGACGTCCGACCTCAACCTCCTGCCCGAGCAGGTCGACGCCCTCCTGGCGACCGACGCCGACCTGGTGCTCCTCGAGCCGGGGTACGACCTCCTCGAGGGCGCGACCGACCTGTCCGCGACCCTGGGCGACGACTGGTCGTCACCCGACGCCCTGCGGACCCCTGAGTGCACCGACCCCGACGCCGTCGCGGCCGAGAGCATCCGCAGCTCGGGGTTCGGGTTCACGACGACCGGACCCGGCTCGCTCGTCTGCTTCCCGGGCGACGACAGCCCGCCGGACACCGGCGCCTACCTCGTCCACGAGGGCGACCGCCGTGTCGTCGCCCTCGACGACGCGGGCCTCCTCAGCAACGCCCGGATCGACGAGGACGGCAACGCGGCCCTGGCGCTGCGTGCCCTCGGCCGCCACGAGACCCTCACGTGGTTCGTGCCCGACCTCCTCGACACGACGTCCACCGGCGACCCCGCGGTCGGGGCGGCCGTCCTGCCGCCGTGGGTCGCGGTCGTGCTCGTGCAGCTCCTCGTGGTCGCGCTGCTCGCCGCGCTCTGGCGCGGGCGCCGGCTCGGCCCCCTCGTGACCGAGGACCTCCCGGTCGTCGTCCGCGCGGCGGAGACCACCCGCGGCCGGGGGCGGCTCTACCGTCGCTCGCGCTCGCGCGGCCACGCGGCGGCCGGGCTGCGCGCCCACAGCGCCGACCGGATCGCCTCGCGCCTGGGTCTGCCCCGCTCCGCGGCGGCCCCCGCCCTGATCGACGCGATCGTCCGTGCCACGCACCGCCCGGCCGAGCAGGTCGCGCACCTCCTGTACGGCCCACCACCCGCCGACGACGCAGCGCTGCTCGAGCTCGCGCGTCACCTTGACCAGTTGGAGAGCGAGGTCTTCCACCCGTGACGCACCACCCCGAGGGGTCGAACCCCTATCAGCCCGCCGAGCGCTACGCGCCGCCGCAGCCCGCGCAGCCCCAGGCCCCCGCTCAGGCCCCCGGCCCGCAGCCTGCCTACGGTGCCCCCGTCCCTCCGCCCACGGTCCCCACGCCGCAGCCGGTCGCCGACGCACCCGCGCAGGCCGCGCCGTCGGGCCCGTCGCACGAGCTGCGCTCGGCCCTCGCGGCCGTGCGCACCGAGGTCGGCAAGGCCGTCGTCGGGCAGGACGCCGCCGTGACGAGCCTGCTCATCGCGATGCTCTGCAAGGGCCACGTGCTCCTCGAGGGCGTGCCGGGCGTCGCCAAGACGCTGCTCGTGCGCACCCTCGCGGCCTCGCTCGACCTCGACACCAAGCGCGTCCAGTTCACGCCCGACCTCATGCCCGGCGACGTCACGGGCTCGCTCGTGTACGACGCCCGCACGGCCGAGTTCTCCTTCCGCGAAGGCCCCGTGTTCACGAACCTGCTGCTGGCCGACGAGATCAACCGCACGCCTCCCAAGACGCAGGCGTCGCTGCTCGAGGCCATGGAGGAACGCCAGGTCTCGGTCGACGGGACGCCGCGCATGCTGCCGGACCCGTTCCTCGTCATCGCGACGCAGAACCCCGTCGAGTACGAGGGCACGTACCCGCTGCCCGAGGCCCAGCTCGACCGCTTCCTGCTCAAGCTCGTCCTGCCGCTGCCCGAGCGCGACCAGGAGATCGAGGTCCTCGCACGGCACGCCGCGGGCTTCAACCCGCGCGACCTCGCCGCCGCGGGCGTGCGCCCCGTCGCGGGCCGCGAGGTCCTCGACCGTGCTCGCGCCGAGGTCGCCCAGGTGCAGGTCTCGCGCGAGGTCCTCGGCTACGCCGTGGACCTGTGCCGGGCCACGCGCCACTCCCCCTCGCTCTCGCTCGGCGTCTCGCCGCGCGGCGCGACGGCGCTCCTGGCCACCTCGCGTGCGTGGGCCTGGCTGTCCGGCCGCGGGTACGTCACGCCCGACGACGTCAAGGCCCTGGCCCACCCGACGCTGCGCCACCGCGTCCAGCTCCGCCCCGAGGCCGAGCTCGAGGGCGTCACGGCCGAGAGCGTGCTCGACACGGTGCTGGCCTCCGTGCCGGTCCCCCGCTGAGCGCCGACGGCCTGAAGGGATGACATGGCTCTGACGTGGCGCGCGGTCGCGCTGGCGGCCCTGGGCGTGGTCGCGGTCCTCGTGGTGCCCTCGTACGGCACCGTGCTGCTCTGGGCGCTCGTCGTGGTCGCGCTGTGCGTGCTCGACGTGATGCTCGCGGCCTCCCCGCGCCAGGTCGCGGTCGAGCGGCGCGTCCCCGGCTCGGTGCGCCTCACGGGTCGCGCGACGTCGCAGCTCGTCGTGACCAACCTGACCGGCCGACGCCTGCGGGCCGTGGTGCGCGACGCGTGGGCCCCGTCCGCGGGCGCGCAGGCCAACCGGCACGCCGTCGACCTCCCTCCCGGGGAGTCGGCCCGCCTGACGACCGTGCTCGTGCCCACGCGCCGGGGCGACCGGCTCGCGGACAGGGTCACGATCCGCTCGTCGGGCCCCCTCGGGCTGGCGGCACGCCAGGTCTCGCTCGTCGTCCCGGGGCGGCTGCGCGTGCTCCCCGAGTTCGCGTCGCGCCGCCACCTGCCCAGCAGGCTCGCGCGGCTGCGCGAGATGGACGGGCGCTCCGCCGTCCAGGTCCGCGGCGAGGGGACCGAGTTCGACTCGCTGCGCGAGTACGTGATCGGCGACGACGTGCGCTCGATCGACTGGCGGGCGTCGGCCCGGCGCGCCGACATGGTCGTGCGCACCTGGCGGCCCGAGCGTGACCGTCGCGTCCTGCTCGTCCTGGACACGTCGCGCACCTCGGCCGCCCGCGTGGGGGACGAGCCGCGGCTCGACGCGAGCATCGAGGCCGCGCTGCTGCTCTCGGCCCTCGCCGGGCGAGCCGGTGACCGTGTCGAGCTGTTCGCCTACGACCGCGGCGTGCGGGCCAGGGTCGCGGGTGCCGCAGGTCCCCGGCTCATGCCGGCCCTCGCCGACGCGCTCGCGCCCATCGAGCCCGCGCTGCTCGAGACCGACTGGCCCGGGCTGGTCGGCTCGGTCCACCAGCGGCTGTCGCAGCGCGCGCTCGTGGTGCTGCTCACGACGCTCGACCCGGCGGCCGTGGAGACGGGCCTGCTGCCCGTCGTCGGGCAGCTCACCGCCAAGCACCAGGTGGTCGTCGCCTCGGTCGCGGACCCCGAGGTCGCGGCGCTGCGGGAAGCACGGGACGGCGTCGCCGAGGTCTACGACGCCGCGGCCGCCGCCCGCGTCGAGCTCGAGCGCACCGCGGTGCGGACCGTGCTCTCCCAGAAGGGGGTCGAGGTGGTCGAGGGCCTGCCCGAGGAGCTCGCGCCACGGCTCGCGGACACGTACCTCGCGCTCAAGGCCGCAGGGCGGCTCTAGCCGCTCCGTCCGGACGAGACCGCCCCGGGGCGCGCTCGTCCGGACAGGGCGCGCCCTGGTCCTCACCGCTCCGTCACAGGGCCCGTCGAGATGCTCCCACCCCACCGCCTAGGCTGGTGGGTGGAAACCCCCATCTCCCGAGGAGCCCCACCGTGACCCGACCGGCCACCCCGCGCGACCGCGAAGCCCGCAACAGGCGCGTCGCGATCATCGTGATCTTCGCGCTCTCCGCGACGTTCGTCATCCCGGCGCTCGGCTTCCTGGTCTTCTGAGGCGCCCGCGCCGACCGACGGGCACCGACCGGTCGCACCGGCAGGAACCCGACCGGCCTGGCCCCCACCGGGTCCCGACCCGTCGGGGGGCGCGCTGTCGGCACCGCGCGGCAGGATGACCCCATGACCGCTGCCGGCCGCCACGGGCCCTCGCTCAGCCTCGCCGAGCTCAACCGGGCCCTGCTGGCGCGCCAGCACCTGCTCGCACCGGCCTCCGCGGCGTCCGCGCCGGAGCCCCGTACCGGGAGCGCCGGAGCCCGGACCCCGGCCGTCGCCGAGGTCGACCACCTGGTCGGGCTCCAGTCGCAGGTCCCCACGACGCCCTACCCGGGACTGTGGTCACGGCTCGACGGGTTCCGTACCGAGGACCTCGCGGACCGGTTCCTGGACCGCTCCGTGACCCGCATCGCCCTCCTGCGGGGCACTGTCCACCTCGTCACGGCCGAGGACGCCCTGGAGCTCCCCGGCGTGCTCCGCCCGCTGCTCGAGTCCGGGGTGCGCGTGGGCAGCGCGCACGCGAAGGCCCTGGTGGGCACGGACCTCGACGACGTCGCCGCGGCTGCCGAGGACCTGCTGGGCGACGGCCCGCTCACCTCGGGCGAGCTGGGCCGGCTCCTCGGTGAGCGCTGGCCCGACGTCGACCCCCAGCACCTGGCGTACACCGCCCGCTGCTTCCTCCCCCTCGTCCAGGTCACGCCGCGCGGGCTGTGGGGCGCGACCGGCCCCGGCACCACGACGACCTGGACCACGGCCGACGCCTGGTTCGGGCGTCCGAGCCGCGGGCTCCGCGACCCCGACGAACGGTCCGAGGCGCTCGCCCGGCTCGTCCGCCGCTACCTCGTGGCGTTCGGCCCGGCCACGGTCATGGACGCCCAGAGGTGGTCGGGACTGACGGGCCTGCGCGACGTCGTCGGGCGGCTGCGGCCCGAGCTCGTGACGTTCACCGGCCCTGACGGCAAGGAGCACCTGGACCTGCCGGACGCCCCGCGGCCCGGCGCGGACGCCGTCGCCCCCCTCGTGCTCGTCGCCGAGTTCGACAACCTCGTGCTGGGCCACGCGAACCGCACGCGCGTCGTGGACGACGTGCGGCGCAGGGCGATCACGACCGTCAACGGCCAGGTGCCCGGGACGGTCCTGGTGGACGGCTACGTGGCCGCGACGTGGAAGGTGCGGCGGTCCGGCCTGCGACCGGCGACGACGCCCGACGCCGTCGCGCGCCTCGACGTGACCCCGCTCGGCCACGCCTTCACCCGCGCGCAGCGGGCCGCGCTCGACGAGCGCGGCGGCGAGCTGCTGCGGTTCGTCGCGCCCGACGCGTCGGCGCACGAGGTGGTCGTGGCGCCCGGCTGACGGCGGGCCGTGCTCAGCCCGCGACCGGCGCGACGTCCCCCGCGAGGTCGGCCGAGAGGTCGCCCGTCTCCCCCGCCTCGACGGCGCGTCGACCGAGCAGGAGCGTGTAGGTCCAGAAGGCGGCGAGCGCGACGGCCCCGATCACGATCTTGAGCCACCAGGCCATGCCCGACCCGGTGACGAACCCCTCGATCAGTCCCGAGACGCCCAGCACGACCACGAGCCCGATCACGACGGTGAACAGCGAGCGCCCCTCCTCCGCGAGGGCCCGCAGGCGCGGTCGCGGGCCGGGGTCGACCATGGTCCAGAACAGCCGCAGCCCCGCAGCCCCCGCGACGAAGATCGCGGTGAGCTCGAGCAGCCCGTGCGGGGCGATGAGCGTGAGGAACGTGTCGAGCTCGCCGTACGAGGCCATCATGCCGCCCGTCGACCCGATCGCCACGGCGTTCGTGAACAGCAGGTAGGCCGTGAAGACCCCGGTGATCCCGAACGCGATGCACAGGGCCGCGATCCAGGCGTTGTTCGTCCAGACCATCGCCGCGAAGTCGGCGCCGGGGTCGTAGTAGCTCGCGAAGGCCTCGTTGACGTAGGCCTCGCGCTCGCTGGGCGTGCCCATCGAGGCGAGCGCGTCCGGGGTGGTCGCGACCCACCAGCCGGAGACGACGGCGACCAGGAGGAACAGGACCATGACGGTCACGGTCCACCACCGGATCCGGTACAGGGCCGCGGGCACCGAGACGACCGCGAGGCGCGTCACGTCACGCCACGCGGGCTCGTGGGCGCCCGCGATGCGTCCCCGCGCGCGCCCGAGCAGGTCGGAGAGCCGCGTGATGAGGACCGGGTCGGGAGCGGACGAGCGGATGGTCGACAGGTGGGTCGCGACCGACTGGTAGAGGCGGACCAGCTCGTCGGCCTCCGCGCCGTCGAGCGTGCGCTTCCTGGTCAGCTCGGCGAGCCGCGACCACTCGTCGCTGTGCACGGCGTTGAAGGCATCGAGGTCCACGCGGCTACCCTGCCACACCTTGCCCTACAGTGGGCCGGACCCCCTCGTGGCGCCCCGGGCACCGGCCCGCTGTGGGGCAAGGTGTGGCCACGACGACCCCTCGACCCTGTCGACGACCCTGGAGGAGCACGCGTGCGAGACGGCATCCTGACCGGCGAGGGCGTGGTCCTCGACGCACGACCCGCGTCGTTCGTGACGCGGGCCCTGGGGGCCGTGATCGACCTGGTGGCGATCGGTGTGGTCCTGCTGAGCCTCGTGTTCGCGGTCGCGGGGGCCGCGCTCAACGCCGTCAGCATCGACTTCGCCCCGGCCGTGTGGATCGTCCTCACGGTCCTGGTCATGGTCGGCATCCCGACGACCGTCGAGACCCTGTCCCGGGGCCGCTCGCTCGGCAAGCTGGCCATGGGCATCAGGGTCGTGCGCGACGACGGCGGCCCGGTCCGTTTCCGGCACGCGTTCATCCGTGCGCTCGTGGGGGTGGGTGAGCTGTGGATGACGTTCGGCTCGGTGGCCGTCGTGGCGTCGTTGTCGAACGACAAGGGCAAGCGGGTCGGCGACATGCTGGCCGGGACGTACGCGATCCGGGTGCGCGGCGGCAGGCCCACGTACGCGGCGATCGCGATGCCGCCCTACCTGGCCGGGTGGGCCGCGCACGCCGACATGCGCCGGCTCCCCGACGGGCTGGCCCTCGCGGTCCGCCAGTTCCTCGGTCGCGCCGCGGGGCTCAACCCGGCCTCGCGCGTGCGGGTGGGCCAGGACCTCGCGGGCCGGATCGAGCGGTTCGTGGCTCCGGGCCCGCCGCCCGGGACTCCTGCCGAGGACTTCCTGTGCGCGGTCCTGGCCGAGCGGCGCAGCCGCGACTGGGTCAGCGCCCAGCGGGGACGCGAGCTGGCTCGCGAGCAGGGCGAGATGCTGCACCGCCTGCCGTACTCGGTGCCCGACCCTCGGCACTGACGGGCACCGTCACCGGTCCCGCCACCGGGGTCTCGAGGCGTCCGAAGACGCGCACGAGCCCTGCGAGCACGAGGCCCGCGGCCCCGAACCACAGCGGACGAGCGGCCCACCAGTCGGCGCTCCACGAGGCGGGCAGCGGTGTCCCGAGCCCGAGGAGGACGACACCGAGCACCACGAACATCGCGGTCAGGTGCCACAGGTACAGCGTCATGGACCGGGCCGCGACCCACGTCACGAGCGCGGCCCCGCGCCCGCCCGCCCAGCGCACGACGGCGTCGCGCACCGCGAGCGCGACGCTCACCTGGAGCACCGCGTGGACCACGGCGAGCGCCGTGGGCGGGCCGAGGTTGGAGATCGCGTCGCCGGGCATCCCGATGAGGCTCGGGGGGTAGGGGCCGAGCACGACCAGGGCCACCATGGCGGCGAGCGCGGCGCCGGCCACGAGGGCGAGCGTGCGGCGCGCGGGCAGCGCGTCGCGCCGGACCAGGTCGACGTAGGCGATGCCCAGGACGTACGGCACGGCCCAGCCGAGCAGCACGTTGGCCACGGCGACCTGCTCGAGGCCCGCGGCGAAGCGCAGCACGTCCACGACCAGGGGCGCGGCGACGACGGCCGCGACCGCGCGCCACCCCCATGCCCGGTAGGCGCGCAGCAGGGCCGGGGTGATCGCGAGCAGCAGCAGGTAGACCCCGAGGAACCACAGGAGCTGTGGCGCGATCCGCGCGACCTGCCGCACCGCGCCCTCGGGCACGCCCAGCAGGGGCAGTGCGACGACGGCCACGGCCCAGGCGCCGACGAACGCCGCGACGGGCTTCCAGATGCGTGGCATGCGGCGCCGCACCACGTCCCACCCGGCCGCGACGAGGCCGGGTGCGTCGGAGCCCGCCCGGTCGCCCTGGTGGCGGGCTCCGGGGAGGCGGGCGGCGCCGTCGGGCCGGCGCCAGAGCTGGTACGCGGCCGAGGCCCCGGCCGCGAAGAACAGCAGGGGCAGGACCTGCAGGACCCAGGTGAGCGTCCACGCGCCGCCGTGGGCCAGGGCGTTGCCGATGCCCAGGCGTTCGCCGTCCCACGTGACCTCGGGCATGAGCCAGTGCACGCTCAGGACCGCGAGGGTCGCGAGGGCGCGGACGGCGTCGACGAACACGTCGCGCCGGGCCGTGGTCGGTGCGGGGTCCCGACGGCGCAGCGCCGGCTCGTGCGGTCTCCTCGCCCGGGCGGCGGGGCCGGTCGGGCGGGCGCGTGAGGCGCGCGTCGGGACGCTAGGCCGCGCGGGTCGGACGGGGGTCTGAGGGACGTCGACGACGGCCACGGGTGCTCCTCGGGAACGGGGGGAAACGGTTCCCCACCAGTCTCGAAGATCCCGGTACGTCCCGGAATGGGACCCTCCCCCGAGGGCCGGGCGGCGCGCCGGTCACCGCCCCGGGGGATGTCCCCCCGGTGCCCGGCGGCGCCGCGGGCGGCTCAGTCCCGCAGGTACCTCAGGACCGCGAGCACCCGGCGGTGGTCCCCCGCGTCCTGCGGCAGGCCGAGCTTGCCGAAGATCGCCGTGACGTTCTTCTCGACCGCCCCGTAGGACAGGAACAGGTTCTCGGCGATCGCGGTGTTCGAGCGCCCCTGCGCCATGAGCCCGAGGACCTCGCGCTCGCGCGGCGTGAGGCGGGCCAGGCCGTCGTCCGAGCGCGAGGCGCCCATGAGCTGGCTCACGACCTCAGGGTCGAGCACGGTCTGACCTGCGGCGATGCGGGTCAGGGCGTCGAGGAACTCGCTCACGTCCGCGACGCGGTCCTTGAGGAGGTACCCGACCCCCTCCGCGCCGCCCGTGAGGAGCTCGCTCACGAACCGGGTCTCGACGTACTGCGAGAACAGCAGCACACCCAGCCCTGGCGACGCGGCGCGCAGGGAGAGCGCCGCGCGCAGCCCTTCGTCGGTGAACGTCGGAGGCATGCGGATGTCGATGATGACGACGTCGGGCAGCTCGCCGAGGGCAGCGAGCCGCGCGACCTCCGCGACGAGGGCGTCGCCGTCGCCCACGGCCGCGACGACCTCGTGGCCACGACGGGTGAGGAGGGCGACGAGGCCGTCGCGCAGGATGACGGAGTCCTCGGCGATCACGAGCCGCACGGTGGTACCTCTTCTGTGTCGAGGGGTCGGCCCGAGCGCCTCGGTCGAGGCACCCGGGCCGGCGACGGACGGGGGGGCGGTCAGACCCTGCTCGGCAGGACGACCGTGACCACCGTAGGCCCACCGATCGGGCTCACGAGGTCCAACGTGCCGTCGACCGAGCGAACCCGTTCCTCGAGCCCCGCGAGCCCGGACCGGTGGCCGCGCGCGTCGGGGGTCGAGACGCGTGCACCGCCCTGGCCGTCGTCGCGCACCCGCAGGCGCAGCCGCGACCCCTGCTCCTCGACGAGCACGTAGACGCCCGTGGCGCGGGCGTGCTTCGCGGCGTTCGTCACGAGCTCGGCGACGCAGAAGTACGCGATGGTCTCGACGGCGGGCGACGGGTCGATGCGCGGGTCGACGTCGACCGTCACGGGCAGCGGCGACCTGGCTGCGAGCGTCTCCAGCGCGACCGCGAGGCCGTTGTCGAGCGCGGGCGGGTGGATGCCCCGGGCCAGCTCGCGGAGCTCGACGAGCGCCTCCTTGGTCGAGGCGTGCGCGTTGTCGACCAGCTCGAGCGCCTCGTTCGCGTCGCCCCCGGACGCGAGCTGCTCCTTGGCCTCGCCGAGCTGCATCGCGACCGCCACGAGCCGGGCCTGGGTGCCGTCGTGCAGGTCGCGCTCGATGCGGCGCAGCTTGGCGTCGGCGTCCTCGACGGTCTTGCCGCGGGACTTCTCGAGGTCCGCCACGCGCAGGCTCGCGCGCGTGGGACCGAGCAGGTTGATCGTCAGGAGGCGGAAGAGCTGGGCGAAGCCGCGCACGAGCTGCGGCCACAGCCACCACAGCGCGATCCCCACCGCAGCGAGCGCCGACTGCCGCAGGGGCGTGTCGACGTACCAGTCGGGCGCCATCTGGGCACCGCGGTGCCACTCGCCGTCGGCGCCGAGCTGCTCGGGCAGGTACTGCGACCAGAGCCAGTGCGTCGCGGCCCCGAGCGACACGAAGAAGAACGTGACCGTGACCACGAACGCGGTGAGTGCGAGCGGGAACGTCACGAACATGAACGTCATGGCGCGCCACCCGGGTCCGTCCGAGAGGTTCGACCAGAGCGAGCGCCAGAAGCCCCCGCGGGGCTCGTGCGGTGCGGGGGCGAGCACGTCGACCGAGAGCATCGAGCGTGCCATCGAGCGGTACATCCCGCCCCAGCCGCGCGCCCCGAGGACCAGGCCCCCCGAGACCAGGAGCCCGACGACCGTGACCAGGATGCCCGCGGTGAAGCTCACGGTGAAGACCACGTACGTGAACGCGAACGGGGTGAAGAACAGCGACAGCCACAGGTAGCCGAACTCTCGCCAGGTCTGGCCGGCGAACGGGGCCTGGAGGAAGCCCACGGGCTCGCGCAGGTCGACGTAGCGGGGGTCGAGGTCGGCGGCGACGCGTCCGAGACGGGGCGACGAGCCGCTGGTCGGCGAGGCGGGCAGCGGCTCGGTAGCACCGGTGGGCGGAGTCGGGTACCCCGGCGAGGGCTCGCGTGCGGGGGCGGCATCGCCGGACGGCGGCTGGGGGGATGTCACAGCAGACATGGTGGCAGGACTCCTGGATGTGGTTCGAGCGGTCCCACCAGTCTTCCCGGTCGGGGCGCACGTGCCCAGGGTGCGCGCCGCCGTCGTGCAGGGGGGTTGTCCCCCATGTCCCGGGCCGCGCTACGGCGCGGCGGGCGTCCGGGACTCCTCCGGGGCGGGCCCCTCCTGCCCGACGGCGCCGCCCGGCTCGTCCGGTCCGCTCACCGCCGCCGCACCGCGGGCGGGCGCGGACACCACCTGGATCGCGACCACGAGGACGGCCGCGACCAGGGCGATCACGAGGATCGTGCTGCCGCTCGGGTAGCGCGAGAACACCAGCACCGTCAGCGAACCGGCCAGGACCAGTCCGATCAGCGGCCAGCGCAGCCTCGCCACCCAGACCTCGTACGGGTGCGGGGCCCGGCCGCCGTCCCCCGCGTGCCCTCGGCTCGCGGCGCGCACGAGCCGGTTGAAGCCGCCGCGCACGGCCACGGCCGACCGGCTCGGACCCGTGAGGTACGCGGCGAGCGCGACTACCAGCCCGAACGCGAACACCGCGCGCAGCGACGTGCGCAGCGGGACGAGGACCGCGTCGATGAGCGCCGTCGCGGCCGCGGGCGACAGGGTGTCCGAGGGCACCGCGCCCAGGTACAGCGAGCGGCCGACCGTGACCCCGATCGCGAGGAGCGCCATCGCGACGACGTACGCGACGCCGGCGAGCACCACGGCACGACGGCGACGGCCACGGGGCGCCGCCCACACCGCCCCGGCCGCGACGAGCAGCGAGAGCCACGGCAGCACGTTCGCCGCCTTGTTCAGGAACGCCACCGCACGCTGGGCGGTGACGACGTCGTCCGAGGTGAACAGCACGAACTGCGGGTTGATCGACGGCAGGTTCTCCACGAACGTGAAGCCGCGCGCCGAGAGCCGCTGCGTGACCTCGTCGATCATGGGGCCGAGCGAGAGCGTGACCTGCCCGTTCGCGTCGGCCGTGACCGACGTGTCCCCCTCCCCCGTGAGCACCGAGACGAGGTTCTTGTGGGCCTGACGGTTCGCGACGATCCACAGCTCCTCGAACCGCGGGGACGTGACCAGGCGGTCCACGGTCGAGCGCACGAACGACTCGCCCTGGCTCGCGAGCAGCGGCGCCAGCCCCATGACCTGCGGCGGGAGACGCTCGGCGTTCTGGGTGAGCGTCGTGAGCGCCTGCGTCGTGAGGGTCTCGAGGTCGATCCGGTCCAGGATCGCCGCGCTGACCTTGGAGCTGACCTCGGCCTGGATCGCAGGGTCCGCGCCGAGCGGCGTCACGGTCGCCACGTAGTGGTCGGTGTCCATGATCTCCGCGCGCACGTACCGCGCCAGGACCGAGCCGAGCATCAGGACACCCGCCAGGACCAGCAGCACCGCGACGGACGTCCACCGCAGCCACCCGCCCCGACGCCGACCGACCGGACCGGAGGGCTCGACCGGCGGCGCGGCGCGATCGGCGCGCAGACGCCGGACCTCGGCACGCAGGGCCTCGAGCTCTGCTCGCTCGGAGTCGCTGATCGTGGGCTCGCTCGGGACCGTCGCCATCGTCTTCTCCTGTCGGCGCTGCTGGGACCATCGTCGCGCAGGACCCCTGAAAGCGCTCAGGGTGACAGGGTGAACCGCCGGCGGCGACGGTCCGGGGCCCGGGCGACGCATCGACCCCACCCGGGGCGACCACCACGAAGGGCCGGGCTCCTCCTGGAACCCGGCCCTGCGCCGTCGGGCCCCCTCAGGGGCGCGCGGGTCCGCTCAGTAGCGGTAGTGCTCCGGCTTGTACGGCCCCTCGACCGGGATGCCGAGGTAGTCGGCCTGGCTCTTCGAGAGCTCGGTCAGGCGCACGCCCAGCGCGTCGAGGTGCAGGCGCGCGACCTTCTCGTCGAGGACCTTGGGCAGGCGGTACACCTCGCGCTCGTACGTCCGCTCGCCCTCCGGGCGCTTGCTGTCCTCGAACAGCTCGATCTGGCCGATGACCTGGTTCGAGAACGAGTTGCTCATGACGAACGACGGGTGCCCCGTCGCGTTGCCCAGGTTGAGCAGGCGCCCCTCGGACAGGACGATGATCGAGCGCGGCTCCTCGCCGTCGGCTGCGGGGAAGGTCCACTCGTGGACCTGCGGCTTGATCTCGGTGCGCGTGATGCCCGGGATCTGCGCGAGCCCGGCCATGTCGATCTCGTTGTCGAAGTGACCGATGTTCCCGACGATCGCCTTGTTCTTCATCGCGGCCATGTGCTCGGCCGTGACCACGTCCTTGTTGCCCGTGGTCGTGATGAAGAAGTCGGCCTCGCCCAGGACGTCCTCGATGCGCGCGACCTGGTAGCCGTCCATCGCGGCCTGCAGCGCGCAGATCGGGTCGACCTCCGAGACGATGACGCGCGCGCCCTGGCCGCGGAACGCCTCGGCAGCGCCCTTGCCCACGTCGCCGTAGCCCGCGACGAACGCGACCTTGCCGCCCATGAGGACGTCGGTCGCACGGTTGATGCCGTCGGGCAGCGAGTGCCGGATGCCGTACTTGTTGTCGAACTTCGACTTGGTGACGGAGTCGTTGACGTTGATCGCCGGGAACAGCAGCTCGCCCGACTCGGCGAGCTGGTACAGGCGGTGCACGCCCGTGGTGGTCTCCTCGGTCACGCCGAGGAGCTGCTCGGCGATGCCCGTCCAGCGCAGCGGGTCGGCCGCGAGCGCGCGGCGCAGGACGGCGCGCACGACGTTCATCTCGTGCGTGTGGTCCGGCTCGCCCGGCAGGGTGTCCGGGGGGACCGTGCCGAGGCGCTCGTACTGCAGGCCCAGGTGGACGAGCATGGTCGCGTCACCGCCGTCGTCGAGGATGAGGTTCGCGCCCTCGTCGCCCGGCCACAGCAGGATCTGCTCGGTGCAGTCCCAGTACTCCTCGAGGCTCTCGCCCTTCCAGGCGAAGACCGGGACGCCCTGCGGGTCCTCGGGCGTGCCGTGCGGACCGACGGCGATCGCCGCGGCGGCCTCGTCCTGCGTCGAGAAGATGTTGCAGCTCGCCCAGCGCACCTGCGCACCGAGCGCGACGAGGGTCTCGATGAGGACGGCCGTCTGGACGGTCATGTGGAGCGAGCCCGCGATGCGTGCGCCGGCCAGCGGCTGAGACGCACCGAACTCGGCCCGCAGCGCCATGAGCCCGGGCATCTCGTGCTCGGCGAGGCGGATCTGGTGGCGACCCGCCTCGGCGAGGGACAGGTCGCGGACCTTGTAGCGGCCGGGGACCTCGTCGAACGAGGCCTGGGCGGCGGGCGTGGCAGAAGACATGGTGCTCCGAACGACGGTTCCGACGGTGTCGCTCCAGACTACCGGGGGCGCCTCGCACGTCGCCGGGGGCGCTCACCGCGCCGCCGGGGGCGCTCACCGTGCCGCCGGGCAGGTGGCGCGGTGAGCGGCGCCGGTCAGCGCGGATGCCCCGTGCGCCGGACTCGAGAGCGGCGACCTTGGCCATCCCGACGACGCGGTCCACCCGCTCGCGGTAGCAGATCTGCTTGACCAAATCAAGGTCACGAAGCGATAACGATCCCAGAATTGGTCAAAGCCGCGCGGTTGCAACGATAAGTCAGCAAAGGATCTCCCTCGAATCCGCCATGCACGCCTGCCGCTCGGTAGCAATTCGACCTCGGATCGGGCAGGGTGCTGGAGACAGATCGACTCGACGAGGTGCGGCCCCACGCCGCTCCTCGACGGGTCAGAGCCCGCTGCGACGTGCGGTGGCCACCCACCCGGGCGGCCCCCGGCAGCAGGCCTCGATCCGGTGGACCGTGACGCGCCTGACGGCGCTGAGCGCACCGGGAGGTCGCAGCCAGGTCACCCTGGCGCCCTCCGCGGAGCGTTCCGGACCCGCCACGACACCTGGAAGGTGGCGAGACCCGCCAGCATGACCGCAAGCAGCACCAGCACGAGCACGAGCACGAGCACCGAGCCACCCACGTCGACCGCACCCGTCCTCATCCCGGTCGACACCGAGCCCTTCCCCGGCGCCCACGGCGCCGACCCCCTGCCTGACGACCGGCCCGTGGCCGTGAGCGTCCAGGGCGTCTACAAGGTCTTCGGCCGCCGCCCCCAGGAAGCGGTCCGGCGCCTCAAGGACGGTGCGAGCCGCGCCGACGTCAAGCCCCTGGGGACGGCCGCCGTCATCGACGCGAGCTTCGACGTCAAGCAGGGCGAGATCTTCGTCGTCATGGGCCTGTCCGGCTCGGGCAAGTCGACCCTGATCCGCATGCTCAACGGGCTGTGGAAGCCCACGGCGGGCCACGTCCTGCTGGGCGACGCCGACCTCGCGACCGTGAGCGCCAAGGAGCTGCGCGCACTGCGCCGCAGCCGCGTCAGCATGGTCTTCCAGCACTTCGCGCTGCTCCCCCACCGCACGGTGCTCGACAACGCCGCGTACCCCCTCGAGATCCAGGGCATGGGCAAGGCCGAGCGGCGCGAGAAGGCCCAGCAGGCCCTCGACCTCGTGGGCCTGGGCGGCTGGCAGGACTCCCTGCCCTCGCAGCTCTCCGGCGGCATGCGCCAGCGCGTCGGCCTCGCCCGCGCGCTCGCCGCCGACACCGACATCCTGCTCATGGACGAGGCGTTCTCCGCGCTCGACCCGCTCATCCGGCGCGAGATGCAGGAACAGCTCCTCGACCTGCAGCAGACCCTGGGCAAGACCATCATCTTCATCACGCACGACCTCAACGAGGCCATGCACCTGGGCGAGCGGATCGCGGTCATGCGCGACGGCCGCACGGTCCAGATCGGCACGGCCGAGGAGATCCTGTCCGACCCCGCGAACGACTACGTCGCGCAGTTCGTCGCCGACGTCGACCGCACCCGGGTCCTGACGGCCGCCTCCCTCATGGTCCGGCCCACGGCCGTCGTCCCCCTCGGCGGCGGCCCCCGCGTCGCGAGCCGCACCATGCGCGAGGCGCAGGTGTCGGCGGCCTTCGTCGTCGACCGTCAGCGGGTCCTGCGCGGCGTCGTCCGTGACGACGACGCGGTCGCGCTCCTCAAGTCGAGCGGCGACCACGCCACGAGCATCGAGTCGATCGTGCACGACGGCGTCGCGCCCGTGAGCGTCGACACCCCCCTCTCGGAGCTCTTCGCACCGGCGGCCGAGTCACCGCTGCCCATCGCCGTGACGGACGACAAGAACCGCCTGGTGGGCGTCATCCCGCGCGTGACCCTGCTCGAGGCCATGGTGCCGCCCACGCTCGACGAGCCCGACGTGCCCGACGCCGACGGGACGGACGAACCGTCCCCGACGACCGGAGGCGACACCGTCGCAGGAGACGTCCCCACCACGGAAGGAGCGGACGCGTGAGCGCCACCGACACGTTCATCCCCCGCCTGCCGCTCGGTGACTGGGTCGACGTGTTCGTCACCTGGCTCATCGCGACGTTCAAGCCCTTCTTCGCGGTCGTCAAGGACGTCCTGCTGACCTGCTACGACGCCCTCGCGTCGGTCCTCCAGGGGCCGCCGTTCGTCGTCGTCGCGCTCGTCCTGGCCGCCCTCGCGTTCTTCGCCAAGGGATGGCGGCTCGCCGTCACGACCCTCGTCGGGTTCGTCGTCATCGCGAGCGTCGACCAGTGGGACAACGCGATGGCGACGCTCGCCCTCGTGCTCGTGGCCAGCGTGATCGCGCTCGCGATCGGCATCCCGCTGGGCATCTGGGCCGCCCGGAACGACAAGGTCTCACGCGTCGTGCGCCCGGTGCTCGACTTCATGCAGACCATGCCGGGGTTCGTCTACCTCATCCCCATGGTCATGATCTTCCTCACGGGCGCCGTCCCCGGCATCGTCGCGACCGTCGTGTTCGCGCTCGCCCCCGGCGTCCGCTTCACCGAGCTGGGCATCCGGCAGGTGGACTCCGAGGTCGTCGAGGCCGGCCACGCGTTCGGTTCCACCCCCGGGCGCATCCTGCGCCAGATCCAGCTCCCCCTCGCCATGCCGACCATCATGGCCGGCGTCAACCAGGTCATCATGCTCTCGCTCTCGATGGTCGTGCTCGCCGGCCTGGTCGGCGCGGGCGGCCTCGGAGGCGACGTCGTCGCGGCGCTCCAGCGCATCAACATCTCGCTCGGCTTCGAGGCGGGCCTGTCCGTGGTGATCCTCGCGGTCTTCCTCGACCGTGTCACCGCAGCGCTCAGCACCCGCTCGCCCGTCGCCAAGGCGCTCGCCGCCACGGCCGTCTGAGCCTCCGCCCGCCCGGTCCCGACCGGGCGGCCCCGCACTCCCTGCACCACCACCACCCAGACGGGTCTCGCCGCGCCAGCGGCCTGCCCGCGAAGGAAGGACACCATGTCTCCCGCACGTCACCACCAGGCCCGTCGTCGCACCGCGGTCGTCGCCTCCACGCTGGCCCTGGGCCTCGGGCTCTCGGCCTGCGCCTCAGGCACCGACGCCGGCGGCTCGGGCGAGGCCGACAAGGACATCACCATCGCGATCCACTCGGGCTGGGACGAGGGCATCGCCGTCTCCCACCTGTTCAAGGCGATCCTCGAGGACGAGGGCTACGACGTCAGCACCGAGACCGCCGACCCCGGGATCGTCTACACGGGCATGGCCGGGGGCGACTTCGACCTGAACTTCGACATGTGGCTCCCGCTCACGCACGCCGACTACAAGAAGCAGTACGGCGACGACCTCGAGGACCTCGGTTACTGGTACGACGACGCCAAGCTGACCATCGCGGTCAACGAGGACGCCCCGGTCGACAGCCTCGAGGAGCTCGCCGCGAACGCCGACCAGTTCGACAACCGTCTCGTCGGCATCGAGTCCGGCGCGGGCCTGACCCGCATCACCCAGGACGAGGCCATCCCGGGCTACGGACTCGACGAGATGGACTTCGTCATCTCCTCGACGCCCGCCATGCTCGCCGAGCTCAAGAGCAAGACCGACGCGGGCGAGAACGTCGCCGTGACGCTGTGGCGTCCCCACTGGGCCTACGACGCGTTCCCCGTCAAGGACCTCGAGGACCCGAAGGGCGCCATGGGCGAGGCCGAGAAGATCCACACGGTCGCACGCACCGGCTTCACCGAGGACCACCCCGACGTCGCGTCCTGGATCTCCGCGCTGACCCTGACCGACGAGCAGCTCTTCTCGCTCGAGAACATCATGTTCAACGAGAACGGCGGCTCCGACAACGACGCCTCGGTGCGTGAGTGGCTCGAGGCGAACCCGACGTTCGTCGACGACCTCAAGGCCGCCGCGAAGGCCTGACCTCCGCTCCCCGCCTCGCGACAGGCCGGCACCCCACGTGGGTGCCGGCCTGTCGTGCGTCCAGGCCCGACGGCGGCGGGGACCTCCCGTGCGCGGGCCGGGCTCCGCCGTCGGGCCCGCGGAAGAACTTCACCCGCTCGAGGCGGGCCGATCCCGTCCACGAGCGCCCACGGGCGGTGGGCGACGGCTAGTCTCGGGTCGCCGACCCACGGTGGGACGGCCACACGAAGTGGAGCCCGCATGTCTCGTCCCTCGTCCTCCCGCCGGTTCCCCGGGCTGCTGACAGCGGCCGTCACGGCACTGTCGATCCTCGTGGCCCCCGCGGCCGTCGCGGCACCTGCCGGCCCCGAACCTGTCGGCAGCGCACAGGTCTCGTCCGCTGGGGACCCGGTCCCCCCGCCGGCCCCCGTCGTGGTGCCGCCCACCGACCGACCGGTGATCGGCGGGATCCCGGTCCCGGGCGAGACGGTCACCGTCTACACCCTGCCGTGGTCGCCGGAGGACGTGACGCTCACCTACCAGTGGTTCGCCGAGCACGAGGGCACCACCGTTCCGGTCGCCGGCGCCACCGGCCCCGATCTGCTCGTGACCGACGACCTGATGGGCGCGACGCTCCTCGCCGAGGTCACGGGCTCCGCGACCGGCGCCGACCCGGTCACCGTGAGGACCGCCCCGACGCCCCCGGTCAGCGCGAGGATCCTGGGCGACTTCGTCCCGACGATCGTCGGGAAGCCAGCGTTCGGCTCGACCCTGTCGGTCACCACCCCCACCTGGCCCGTTCCCGTCGACCTGAGGTACGAGTGGTTCCGCGACGGTGTGTCGACGGCCTACGGCGAACCGACGTACCGCCCGCTCCTGACCGACGTCGGCGCCCGCATCTCGGTCAGGGTCACGGCGTCCCGTCCCGGGTACGAGGCCGTGACCGCTGCCAGCACCCCCACGACACCCGTGACCCTCGCCGCGTTCACGACCTCACCCGATCCCACGCTCGCCGGGACAGTCCGGGTCGGCTCGCGCGTGGACGCCATGACCGGTCGCTGGACCGAGGGCGCGAGCTTCACCTACCAGTGGCTCGTCGACGGCAAGCCCGTCCCCGGGGCCACCGCCTCCACCTACACCCCCGTCGCTGCGGACCACGGCAAGAAGCTCGCCGTCACGCTGAGGGCATCCAGGTACGGGTACGAGACCGTGGCCCGGACGAGCGCCGCGCAGGTCGTCGCCGCGGGCGTGTTCTCGGCGTCGCCGGTCCCGGTCGTCGCGGGAGCGGTCCGGGTCGGGAGCAAGCTCACCGCCCAGCCCGGGACCTGGACCCCCGGAGCCACCTTCACCTACCAGTGGAAGGCCAACAACCTCGCGATCAAGGGCGCGACCACCGCGACCTACACCCCCACCGCGACCGACCTCGGCAAGCGCCTGACCCTCACCGTCACCGCCACCCGCACCGGCTACACCACCAAGACCCTCACCAGCACCGCCACCACCGCCGTCACCGCCGGCATCTTCACCACCGCCCCCGCACCCAAGATCACCGGCACCGCACGCGTCGGCTCCACCCTCACCGCCTCACGCGGCACCTGGTCCCCCACCGCGACCTACACCTACCAGTGGAAGCGCAACGGCATCGCCATCAAGGGCGCCACCCGCTCCACCTACACCCTCACCACCGCCGACCACGCCAAGCGCATCACGTTCACCGTCACCGCCAAGCGCACCGGCTACACCACCACCACCCGCACCAGCACCGCCACCGCCACCGTCGTCAAGCCCTTCACCACGACCAAGGCCCCCACCATCACCGGCACCGCACGCGTCGGCTCCACCCTCCGAGCCACCGCACCCACCTGGACCCCCGCCGCCACCACCACGACCTACCAGTGGAAGGCCAACGGCACCCCCATCACCGGAGCCACCCGCAACACCCTCACCCTCACCACCGCCCACCACGGCAAGACCATCACCGTCACCACCACCGGCAAGCGCACCGCCTACATCACCGCCACCCGCACCAGCACCCCCACCGCGGCAGTGACCCGTGCGTTCGCGTCCACGTCCGCTCCGGTGGTCTCCGGCAACGCCTGGTTGGGCACCACGCTCTCGGCGTGGACCCCGGCATGGTCGCCCAGCGCGTCGCTGACCTACACCTGGAAGCGGGACGGCGTCACGATCCCCGGCGCGCGCAGCACGTCCTACCGCCTGACCGCGAGCGACGTGGGCAAGCGGATCACCGTGACCGTCACGGGATCGCGCTCCACCTACGCGACGGCGAGCCGCGTGAGCGCTCCGACCGCGAAGGTCAGCAGCTGCCGTGTCAAGGGGAACCACTCCAGCTCGGGCGAGTGGATCTACCACGTACCGGGAGGCCAGTTCTACGCCGTGACCATCCCTGAGGCGTGCTTCGACACCGAGGCGCAGGCCGTCGCGGCGGGCTACCGCAAGTCGAAGCGGTAGCGCTTGCTCGCCCGTCCTGGGCTCGAAGAGGGGTCGGCTCCGTCGGGAGTCGGCCCCTCTTTCGTCCGGCGGGCCTGCCGCCCCGTGCGGGCCGGGTGTCGACCACCGGATAATTCACCCGCCCCTGCTCGCCCAGAAGGGACATTTCGGTATCCGCAGGCACTCCAGTACCACTAGTCTCTGGTCGCCGACCCACGGTGGGGCGGCTACTCGAAGTGGAGCCCGCATGTCACGAACCTCCTCCGCGCGCCACCGCGCGCGGATCCTCACGGCGACGGTCACGGCCCTGTCGCTGTTCGTCGGTCCCGTCGCCCTTGCCGGCGCCGCGAAGGCAGAGCCGACCGCCGAGCCCGCGGCGGTCGAGACTGCCGTCGAGGCCCCTCCCGCTCCTGAGCCGCCTGCCGCAGGAGGACCGGGCGAGGCCGCTCCCACCGAGCCGGCGGTCGACGAGACCCCGACCGTCGTCGCACCGGAGCAGGCCCCCGCTGTCACGGGGACACCGCAGGTCGGTGCCACCGTCACGGTCACGAGCGACGGCTGGACCCCGGCCGCCACGGCGCTCACGTACCAGTGGTTCGCGGACGAGATCGCGATCGAGGGTGCGACCGAGGCCACCCTCTCGATCCCCGCGACCCTCGCCGGCGTGGTGCTCCGCGCCGACGTGACCGGCACGCTCGACGGCGCAGCTCCCGTGACGATCTCGAGCGCCCCGACGGCACCCGTCTCCGACGGGACGCTCGTCACCACCGTCCCGGTCATCAGCGGCTCTGCGGCCGTCGGGTCGACCCTCACGGTCACGATCCCCTCCTGGTCGCCCGCGGCAGCGCTCTCGATCCAGTGGCTGCGTGACGGCCAGCCGATCCTCGGTGCCACCGGCCCGTCGATCGTCCTGGGCGCCTCCGACGCCGGAGCCTCCTTCAGCGTGAGCGTCACCGGGTCCCTCCCCGGCTACGCGACGCAGTCCGTCGTGAGCGCCTCGACCGCCAAGGTGGCCCTGGCCGTGTTCTCGGCGTCGCCGGTCCCGGTGATCTCCGGGACGGCACGCGTGGGCAGCACCCTCACCGCCCAGCCCGGGACCTGGACCCCCGGAGCGGCCCTGAGCTACCAGTGGAAGGCCAACAACCTCGCGATCAAGGGCGCGACCACCGCGACCTACACCCCCACCGCGACCGACCTCGGCAAGCGCCTGACGATCACCGTCACCGCGACCCGCACCGGCTACACCACCAAGGCCCTCACCAGCACCGCCACGTCCGCCGTCACCGCAGGCGTGTTCTCGGCGTCGCCGGTCCCGGTCGTCGCGGGAGCGGTCCGGGTCGGGAGCAAGCTCACCGCCCAGCCCGGGACCTGGACCCCCGGAGCCACCTTCACCTACCAGTGGAAGGCCAACAACCTCGCGATCAAGGGCGCGACCACCGCGACCTACACCCCCACCGCGACCGACCTCGGCAAGCGCCTGACCCTCACCGTCACCGCCACCCGCACCGGCTACACCACCAAGACCCTCACCAGCACCGCCACCACCGCCGTCACCGCCGGCATCTTCACCACCGCCCCCGCACCCAAGATCACCGGCACCGCACGCGTCGGCTCCACCCTCACCGCCTCACGCGGCACCTGGTCCCCCACCGCGACCTACACCTACCAGTGGAAGCGCAACGGCATCGCCATCAAGGGCGCCACCCGCTCCACCTACACCCTCACCACCGCCGACCACGCCAAGCGCATCACGTTCACCGTCACCGCCAAGCGCACCGGCTACACCACCACCACCCGCACCAGCACCGCCACCGCCACCGTCGTCAAGCCCTTCACCACGACCAAGGCCCCCACCATCACCGGCACCGCACGCGTCGGCTCCACCCTCCGAGCCACCGCACCCACCTGGACCCCCGCCGCCACCACCACGACCTACCAGTGGAAGGCCAACGGCACCCCCATCACCGGAGCCACCCGCAACACCCTCACCCTCACCACCGCCCACCACGGCAAGACCATCACCGTCACCACCACCGGCAAGCGCACCGCCTACATCACCGCCACCCGCACCAGCACCCCCACCGCCAAGGTCGCCTGGCCGGTCGGCATCGCGACCCCGAGGATCACGGGCCAGCCGCAGGCGTCATGGGTCAGCACCGGTCAGAACGCGAAGTTCACCGTCACCGCTACCGGGGGTGGCCTGAGCTACCAGTGGCAGGTCAGCGACGACGGGACGACCTGGACGAACATGGTCGGCAGGACGACGTCCACCCTGTCCTTCACGGCGAAGACCGTCCACGGGAGCAAGCAGTACCGTGTCAAGGTCTCGAACGTCGCCGGGACGAGGTACTCGACGCCGGTGTTCCTCTTCGTCGACTCGACGCGGACCGACCCCTACCGTCCCGGGCACCTGTTCCCGCTGACGTCGTGGATCGGGGTGTTCGGGAGCACGAGCAACACCCCCTACGCAGGCAGCTCCCACCTCCTGACGGCTCCTGCCGCCGTCTGCTACTCGGGCGCGGGCACCGCCTATCCGTGGCTGGACCTCGACGTGGAGTTCGTCGGGTCGAACGGCGTCGTCTACGACGACGGCGACGCCTACGTCCCGGGGAGCATCTGGGAAACGCCGGCGATCGGATACGACGAGTGCGCAGAGTTCACGGCAGTCGCCGTCGTGCCGAGCGCCTACATCTCAGGTGGCACGTGGCGGGTTCGGGACACCTCGTCCTGGGAGTACGTCTCGATCCAGTACGTGGCAAGGTCTTGACCTGCCCGCCCACCTCGCTGCGGTGAGCCTGCCCTGCCCGACGTGCACCCACGTCGGGCCGGGACTCCGCTCGCCGCACCGGTGACTCTGTCTCGACATGACGACGGGCCCGACTCCTGCAGGAG
>NZ_JAMXIO010000010.1:0-119706 GCF_059651515.1 Oerskovia sp. 140933 | reverse complement strand
TACCTGGCTCAACCACTACAACCTGGAACGACCCCACCTCGGCATCGGCGGCCTACGACCCATCGACCGAATCAACAACGCAACGGGTCAGTACAACTAGGCGCTCCTCGAAGGTGCCGAGCTGACCGACGTGCGCGGGCGTGAACACACCGATCTTGGGCTCGATGACCATGTAGCGCAACTACTCGACGTCCAGGTGCCAGGTCACGCGCCCTGTTGCTGCTGCCGCACGAACACCTGGCGGTCGGTCGAGACCTGGCACAGTTCGCAGGTCAGCACTGTGGGCCCCGTGGGACTCGAACCCACAACCTACGGATTAAAAGTCCGCAGCTCTGCCATTGAGCTAGAGGCCCGGGCTCCGTGCGCACGCCCCGTCGGAGGCGACGCCAGGCCCGCGCAGAGTCTACGCGCCGAGCCTCCACGCGTGGCGACCTGACCACGTGCGGTGAGCGACGCCGTCGGGCACGGTGGGCGGGCCGACGTCAGCGCGGGGCGCGCGCCACCACGTCGAAGACGTGCCAGTGCTTGGGACCGCTGAACGACTGGCCGTCCTCGTCCTCCTCGCGGAACGCGACGACGTCGAGCCCGTCGAGCAGGGACTCGGCGTCGGCACGTGTCAGGAAGGTCCCGTCGATCGTGCCCGCGAACGAGTCGTGCACCCCGAACAGGTTCACAGCCAGCCACGCGCCCGGCCGCAGGGCGCGGCGGACCGCGGCCCAGACGCGCGGGAAGTCGTCGGGCGACGCGTACGGGAGCGAGTACCCGGCGTAGAGCAGGTCGGCCGGCGGCAGGTCCGCCAGGTCCGCGAACGGCACGACGGCGACGCTCAGCCCGTCTCCTGCCGCAGCTCCCGCCGTGGTCCGGACGAGGGACGGGGTGCCCGGCTCGCCGTCGACCGCGTGGACGCGCCAGCCCCCGGCCAGCAGCGCGGCCGTCTCGACGCCCGCCCCGCAGCCCAGGTCGACCGCCTGCCGGCCCGCGCCCGGCCCGGCGTGCGTCATGACCTCGCGGCAGAGGTCGCGCACCTCGCGGCCGGGCTGTGCGGAGTTGTAGACGGCCCAGTGGTCGGGGGAGTGGAGAGCGGTCACGGGACCATGCTCCCACCCGCAGTGGACGCCCCACGGGCGCGCACCCTAACGCGATCCGGGACCGCCTGCCTCGTGCGATCCCACTTCCTGGGAGACACGCCGGAAAAGGGCCCCTGCCCTTGCGATCGGACCCGATCCTTGTTTGGTTGGAGGCAACCGAAAGGCGCACGCCAGGGTTCGTCGCAAGGCGTCCCGTGCGTCCCCAGGCAACCGAGAGGAGCTCCCATGCTCACCCTGACCGACAACGCCCGCGACGCAGTCCAGGACCTCACCACGCGCGCCGGAGTGGCCGACGGTGGCGGTCTGCGCATCGCCGAGTCGGCGCCGCAGTCCGGCGACTTCGAGCTTGCCCTCGTCCCGAGCCCGCAGCCCGACGACACGGTCGTGGAGAACGGCGACGTCCGCGTCTTCGTCGAGCCGACCACCTCGATCGCGCTCGCCAACCTCACGCTCGACACCGACCCTCGTGCGACCGAGGGCCCCGGATTCGTCCTGACGCCGCAGGCCTGACCGGCCGGGCACCACCGCGGGGCCTGACAGCCCGCACCTCGACCTGAGCGGTTGCGCGGTCCGTCCATCCCGGGAGCCGACCACCCTCCTCCTCGGAAGGTTCCCGGCCCGGCCAGGGCTACGCACCTGCTCACCCCGACGGGCCGTCCGCACGCAGCGGACGGCCCGTCGTCGTGCCCGGCACCGCGGCGCCGACCCGGCCAGTGCCGACCCGGCCCGCTCCGACCCGACCCGGCCCGTACCGTGTCGCCTCAGCCCCGCCGCGCGACCGACAGCGCCCACGCGACGAGCGGCACCTGGACGGGCAGGCGCCCCCACGCGACGAGCGGCCTGCGCGCCCAGGAGCTGGCGCCGGGGTGCGAGTCGAGCGCCATCTTCACGTTCCCGGGGAAGACGCCGACGAGGAGCGCGGCGCTCGCGAGGCCGCCGACGCGGCGTGCGGCCGGGACCAGCAGTGCCGCCGCGCACGCGAGCTCGGCGACCCCGCTCCACGTGACCCACGGGCGCGGGTCACCGAGCGCGGCGGGGACGAGGGGCTCGAAGACCTGCGGCCGCGCCAGGTGGACGACCCCGGACGAGCCGAGCAGCGCTGCGAGCGAGACCGCGGAGAGCGTCGGGGAGAGGGGCATGGCCCGATGCTAGGCAGAGCGGGGGCGGCTCGCCGCCCGGGGCGTCCGGTGGCGTCAGCAGGTCACGCGCCGACCGGCGACACGATCCAGTACCCGCCCAGCACCGCGGCACCGACGGTCACGAGCAGGAACACCACGACCCACACGATCCCCGGGACACGGGTGAGGCGCGCGAGCATGTCGGCGTCGGACTGGCGTGCCTTGCCGCGGCTGCGGGAGATCTGGAGCTCGAGGACGGGCCGGATCGCGCCCAGCAGCAGGAACCAGGTGACGGCGTACGCGACCGCGCTCTGCACGGGAGGCGTCGCGGCCCACGACACCACGACGAGGGCGACGCCGCTCACCAGCACGGACCACAGGCCGAACCAGTTGCGGATCTGCAGCAGCATTAGCGTCAGCAGCAGCACGAGGAGCCACAGGAGCCCGACGGCGTAGCCCGCCCGCAGCAGCGCCGCCGCGCCGAGGCCCACGAGGCCCGGGCCGACGTACCCCATGAACGCCGTGACGACCATGCCGAACCCGCGCGGCTTGCCGTACGACACGGTGAGGCCCGACGTGTCGGAGTGCAGGCGGATACCGGTCAGCCGGCGCCCCGTGAGGAGGGCCGCGATGGCGTGCGCGCCCTCGTGCGCGATCGTCACGACGTGTCGCGCGACGCGCCAGACCGGCGTGAACACCACGACGATCAGCGCGACGAGCGACATCGACAGGACGACCGCGGAGGCCGGTGCGGGCACAGGGGTGGTGGCCGCCGACCAGATCTGGCCGACGACGTCTCCCACAGAGCTCATGAAGTCCACGGGCGACATTCCACCACGCCCGCATGTGCGTCCCGTGGGAGGTCCGCGCGGGGGCCGGGGCGAAGTTCCGGGAGGGGCGGGCCGCACGCCCGACGGCGGGCCCGCCGTCGGGCCCGGGCGTTCGCGAGAGGTCGGTGCGCCGCGACGTGTGGGATCGGTGAGGGATGTGGAGACGTCGATCACCTTGGACGCACGAGCGCCCCAGGCATGAGAGAGTGGGGATCGTGGCTGCGCATCTCTGCGCGCCCAGCGTCGTGGAGTTCCCTGGATTTCTTGCGGCGAACCCCGACCCTACGCCCGAGAGGCAAACCCTTGAACAACCCCATTCGTGCTGCCGTGCGCCCTAACGCCGCAGCCCCCCGCACCAACCAGTCGCAGGGACAGCAGTCCCGCGACACCACCCGCCCCGTCCGCGACTCCCGCGACGAGCGCGAGAGCCGCGACCCGCGTCCCGCCAAGGTGACCCGCGACGGTCGCCCGGTCCGTGAGCGCGACTCGCGTGACGGCCGCGGCGCCGGCCAGGGTCGCCCCGCCGGTGGCAACCGTGAGCAGCGCGCTCCCCGCGAGCAGCGCGAGCAGCGTCCCGCCGTGGAGCGCTCGTCGGTCCCGACCGTCGTGCCCGAGGGCCTGACGTTCGCGGACTTCGCGATCCCGACCACGGTGATCCGCGAGCTCTCCAGCCAGGGCATCGAGTCGCCGTTCCCCATCCAGGTCGCCTCGCTCCCGGACACGCTCAAGGGCCGCGACGTCCTGGGCCGTGGCCGCACGGGCTCGGGCAAGACCCTCGCGTTCTCGCTGCCTGTCGTCACGCGCCTGTCCCAGTCGGACACGCGTCGTGCCGCCCGCCGCCCCCGCGCGCTGGTCCTGTGCCCGACGCGTGAGCTCGCGAACCAGATCAACGCCACGATGGAGCCGCTCGCGAAGGCCCTGGGCCTGAACACGACGACCATCTTCGGTGGTGTCGCGCAGAGCCGCCAGGTCAGCGCCCTCAACGCGGGCGTCGACATCGTCATCGCCTGCCCGGGCCGCCTCGAGGACCTGCTCAACCAGCGCGTCCTGTCGCTCGACGGCATCGAGATCACGGTCCTCGACGAGGCCGACCACATGGCCGACCTGGGCTTCCTTCCCGGCGTCAAGCGCATCATGGACAAGACCCCGACGCGCGGCCAGCGCCTGCTGTTCTCGGCGACGCTCGACAACGGCGTGGACCAGCTCGTCAAGCGGTACCTGAGCAACCCGGTGAGCCACTCGGTGGACTCGGCCGAGTCGCCCGTCTCCAACATGACGCACCACATCTTCGCGGTCCGTGACGCGGACGCGAAGAAGGACGTCGTGCAGCAGCTCGCGTCGGGCACGGGCCGTCGCGTCCTGTTCACGCGGACGAAGCACCAGGCCAAGAAGCTCGCGAAGCAGCTCACGGCGCAGGGCATCCCGTCGGTCGACCTGCACGGCAACCTCGGCCAGGGGGCGCGCGAGCGCAACCTCGAGGCGTTCTCGAACGGCTCGGTCCGCGTGCTCGTCGCGACCGACATCGCGGCGCGCGGCATCCACGTCGACGAGATCGAGCTGGTCGTGCACGTCGACCCGCCGGCCGAGCACAAGGCGTACCTCCACCGCTCGGGCCGTACGGCTCGCGCCGGTTCCGAGGGCGTCGTCGTGACCGTCATGCTCCCCGAGCAGCGCAGCGACGTGAAGGACCTGACCCGCAAGGCGAAGATCACGGCGCAGCCGCAGTCGGTCGCCCCGGGTGACGCGGCGATCACGTCGCTCGTCGGCGAGGTCGCCGAGTACGTGCGCCCCGCGGACATCACGCCGCCGCAGACGCAGGCCCGTCGCGGCACGCCGTCGCGCAACGGTGGGACGCGTGCGACGCGCACCGCGGCCCCGGCCAAGTCCGCCGGCCCGACGGCGCAGCGCGCCCAGGGTGGTCGCGGCCAGTCGGCGCAGGGCGGCGAGGGCGGCGCTGGTGCGCAGGCTCGTCGTCGTGGTGGCCGTGGTCGCGCGCAGCGCGGTGGCGGCTCGGCGACGGTGTACTCGTCGTCGTCGTACTGATCCTCGGTGCGTGAGGGCCCCGGCGGTGATCTGCGGATCACCGCCGGGGCCCTCACCCTTTCCCGCGGCGTGTCCGAGGCCCCGGTGCCGGGGCCTCGGGAGCGCGGGTGCGCCTACCGCTGGGCGCAGTCCGTCGCGTCGAACGTGGCCTCGTGCGTGGTCGTCACGTCCCGGCCGTCGACGGTCGCCCGCGCCGTGACGGTCACCGCCCCGGCCGGCACGCTGCCTGCCCTGGTGGCGAACGTCTGCTGCGCGCTCCTCGTCGGCGAGAGCCCCTCGAAGGTCTTGCGTCCGAACGGCGTGGACATCGTCACGTCGACGGGACCCGCGCCGTCGTTCACGGCGCGCACCGTGAGGGAGACCTTGCCGGCGAGGCAGCGCGCAGCGGCCGCCACCGAGACGTCGAGGGTCGGGGTCTCGGACGCGGCGGCGAACGACCACGTGTCGAGCTCCACGAGGTCGCTCCCGGACGGCCCGGAGAACGTGAAGTAGACGTCATGGATGCCGGAGACGTCGGTGAGGTCCGCCGACGCATCCACCCAGTCGCCGATCTCCGCGTCGAGGGTGATCGTCGCGACCACGGGTCCGGCACGGTCGTCGAGGCGGACGTCGATGCTCGCCCCGGCGACCAACGGCCTGACCCGCGCGGTGACGCTCGCGGCCCCCGCCCCGAAGTCCACGGCTGACAGTGCCGACCAGTCTCCGTCGTCGACGTCGTGCACCACGAGGTGGGGTGCGTCGTCGCCGAACTGGGCCGATCCCGTACCGACCTTCTTGGTCGCCAGGCCCTGCTGCCACGCGAAGGTCTCGGCCTCGAGCGTCTGGTACGGGTCGACGTTCTTGACCTGGTCGACGCCCGCGAAGTCGCCCACCACCTGCTGGATGGTGCCGTCCGCGTTGAACGTCAGCTCCTGGAGGTGGGTGCTGCGGTAGCCCTGCGTGACGTCGCCGTTGATGCGCTTGTTGAGGGTCGGCGCGTGGTAGGTGAAGTAGTACTTCCCGTCGAGCTCGAACACCGACTGGTGGTTGTTCCCCCCGGTGCCGGCACCGAAGAACTGGCTCTGGTTGGGGAACAGGACGCCGGAGTAGGTCTCCTTGGGCCACGACATCGGGTCGGTCGACATCATGTAGCCGATCTGGCCGCCACCGGGATACCCGGGCACCTTGACCTGGTTGCCACCGAAGTCGGCGCCGCCGAAGTGCGACGAGTACGACAGGTAGTACATGCCGTCGCGCTCGAAGACCTGTGCCGCCTCGAACGCGACGGGCGCGTCGACGACCGCGGCGGTCCCCGTGGTCGAGACCATGTCCTCGCCGAGCTGGATGACGCGGATGTTCTTCGGGTTGTTGAAGCGTTCTGCGGCGGGCATGCTCGTCGCGGCCGGTCCGCCGCCGAAGAACAGGTAGGGGGTGCCGTCCGTCGCGATGAGCGGTGCCGGGTCGAACTTCCAGGCCACGCCCTCGGTGCCCGGGGTCCTGCCGTCGATGAGCGTGCTGGTGCGTTCGCTGGTCCAGGGCCCCAGGGGCGAGGAGCCGGTGATCACGTTGCTCGAACCGCCGCCGTTCGCGTAGTACAGGAAGTACTTCTCCTGACCGTCCACGATCTTCTTCGCGACTCCGGGCGCCCACGAGTTGCCGGTGAACGGGGCGACCCCGCCGGCGCCTGCGACGTCGATCTCGCCGTGGTCGGTCCAGTTGACCAGGTCCTCGGACGAGATCAGGGTGATCTGGTTGATGCTCCCGTAGTCGATCTGGGGGGACACCCCGGTGACCGAGCTCGGCGCGTACCCCTGGGTGTCGTTCGTCATGTAGAGGTAGACGCGACCGTCGTCGACGAACCCGTAGGCGTCGGCCCCGAACTTGTGGGAGATCACGGGGTTGTGCTCGCCCGGGACCTTGCCGAGCACCTCGATGGTCTTGGACGGCGGTGCGGGCGGTGCGGCTCCGGTCAGGGAGACGTCGTCGAGCCTGAAGTCCATGAGGTGCGTGGCAGGGTCGCTCGACGGGTTGCTCGTCCAGGGCGTCTCGAAGAAGAGGCGTGCTGTCGTCGTGCTCTGCGTCGCCGGGATGGTGAACGTGCCGCGGAGAGTGGCCCAGGCGCCCTTGACGGCCGTGACGCTCACCAGGTTCGTGTAGGTGCCGCCGCCGTAGTGCATGGTGGCGAAGAACTGCTTGGACGCGGGCGCGTCGGCGCCGTCGTAGCGGATCTTCGCCGACAGGTCGTACGTCTCGCCCGCCTGGACCTTGCCGCTCAGCACCTGGAGCGGGCCGGAGCCCGTGGTCGCGCGCTGCGTCATGAGCGCGGCGCCCTGCCCGGCGTAGGCGTCCGAGGTCGTGGACAGCAGACCGTCGTCGGTCGGGTTGCCGTCGTTGACGATCCACCCGGTCGTGCCGTCCTCGAACCCTCCGTTGACGATCAGCTCCGTCTCGGCGGCCTGGGACGGGATCACGGACAGCGCGGAGGAGAGCAGTGCCGCGAGGACCGCTCCCGCCAGGACGCCCCGGACCGTCGGTCGTCTCTCGTGTCGCCTCATAAATCCTCCTTGATTCGTGTGGTGCGCGTGGATCGGTACCCATGACGCCGGTCCGTCGCCGGGCAGCGGGGCACGCCGCCGGGCGGGTGGAGCTGCTGTCGTGGTCGGCGCCGAGCGCTCGACCGGGCTGCCGCGAGGAGTCTCCTTTCGCTGTGCAGCTCGTCGGCTTAGTTGCCGACTCCCGGTGTGAGCGCTCACATGCGCCTCGGTGTGGCCATGTTAGCGCTCACGAAGGGCTTGTCAACGGCTGAGCGACCCCCGCGCCCGCGGCCGACCGGGAACACCCGGACACCCGGCGCGGTTGTCGCTGTCGGAGGTGGAGCATGACCAACGAGACCCACGACACGACCGGCAACCTGTTCTCGCAGAAGGTGTACCCGGTGGCCAAGCCCGACGCCCGGTGGCGGGAGGAGCTGGCTCCCGAGGAGTACGCCGTGCTCCGCCAGGCGGGCACCGAGCGCCCCTGGACAGGAGAGCTCCTCGAGGAGAACCGGGAAGGGATCTACCGGTGTCGGGCCTGCGGCAACGAGCTGTTCCGCTCGGACACCAAGTTCGACTCGCACTGCGGGTGGCCGAGCTTCTACGCGCCCAAGGAGTCGGACGCGGTCGAGCTGATCCAGGACCGCAGCCACGGCATGGTCCGCACCGAGGTGCGGTGCGCGAACTGCGGCTCGCACCTGGGGCACGTGTTCGACGACGCCCCCCAGACCCCGACGGGCGACCGGTTCTGCATGAACAGCCTGAGCCTGACGTTCGAGGACGCGGGCGCCTGAGTCGGCACGGCAGGTGATCGTCGGAGCGGGCGTGACCTCGAGGTCACGCCCGCTCCGGCACGTCGGCACGACGAGGACGAGCGACACCGGCGAGCACGTCGAGGCCCGTCGCGAACATCGCTCCCAGCAGGTAGAACAGCAGGTCACGCGCGTTGAACGTGCTCCCGAGCACCCACGCCGCCGCGGGCGCGACGTCCAGCACGACCCCCACGAGCGGGGTCGCCTGGAGAGCCTCGACGAGCCAGCACCACGCGAGCACCACGACGCCCGCGACCCACGGTCGCGACCGCGGGGTCACGAGCACGAACGCCGCGTACGCCGCGACCGCGTACAGCAGGTCGCCGACCGCGTCGCCGACCGGGTCGGGGACCTGCGTCGTCACCAGGAGTCCCAGGACGACCACGCCCGCGAGGACGGCCAGGACGCGAGGGCGGCTGCGCCGTCGGGCGCCGTGCGGCCCCGGTCCGGGCGCGGCGGGCGTCCCCGGCGCCACCGTCAGTGCGTCGCCTGCCAGCGCACGAGATCCTCCGAGTACCGGTGCAGCAGGCCCGCGAGGGCCGCGACGTCCTCGGAGGACCAGTCGCTCAGCGCCTGCGAGATCGAGTCGACGCGTCGTTCGTGCGTGGTCCGCAGGAGCGTCGCACCGGCCTCGGTGAGCGTGATGACCTGCCCGCGCGAGTCCTCGGGGTCGACCTCGCGGTCGACCAGCCCGACGGACTCGAGCCGGGCGAGCTGGCGCGAGATGGTCGCGCGCCCGACGCCGAACTGCTGCGCGAGGTCCGACCCCCGCACGCCCGGGTTGGCCCAGATGTGCGCGAGCAGCGGGTAGGCGCTCGCGTCGAGGTCGGGGTGGATGCGCTTGGCCATCGCGTTCGCGGACGAGCCGGCGCGGCGCGTCAGGACGCGCAGCTCGCGTTCGAGCGCGGAGAGCGGCGACTCGTCGGCGGGGGGTGTGGCGGGCGTGAGGGACACAGTCGGCTCCGGCTGGTCGATCGGCGAGGGCGGGGTCACACGCCCCATCATGGCGTGCGACGGGGCCGCCGCGGAACAAGCATCCACGGCGGCCCCGGGTGAGGGCCGGCAGGTGGGCGTCAGCGCGAGGCGCTGCCCCCGGGAGCGGTGCCCTCGGCGGGTCGCGTCGAGGTGCCGGTGGCCCCGCTCGGCGAGCCCGACGACGTCGCGCCGGCCCCGGCGAGGACGGACTCCTCGGCGTGGTCGCCCTCGTGCTCCTGCTCGATCTCGTCGGTCAGGTCCGGCAGGCCGGCCGCGAGGTCGCGCTCGAGGCGCTCGTCGAGACCGGACTTGGTCCCGAGCGGGACCTCCTTGAGGAACAGCACGCAGATCAGCCCGATGACCGCGAGGGGCACGGCCACGAGGAAGATGTCGGCGATGCCGTCGCCGTACGCGCGCTCCACGAGGTCGCGCATCGGGGCCGGGAGGGTGTTGAGGTCGGGCACGGTGCCGCCCGTCGCGTCGGACGGGACGCCCATGGAGGCGAGTCCGGCCTGGATCGAGGACGTGACCTTGCTCGCGAGGACCGCCCCCAGGACCGAGACGCCGATCGTGCCGCCCAGGGTGCGGAAGAACGCGACGGTCGCGGTGCCCGCGCCCATCTCGGAGATGTCGAGCGTGTTCTGGACCGCGAGCACGAGGTTCTGCATGAGCATGCCCATGCTCGCCCCGAGCGCGAACAGGTAGATGCTGATGAGCACGAAGCTCGTCTGGTAGTCGATGGTCGACAGCGCGAACAGCGAACCGACCAGGAGCACGCCGCCGGCGACCATGAACGCCTTGTAGCGACCGGTGCGCGTGATGAGCTGCCCGATCAGGGTCGACGCGACGAAGGTGCCGATGATCATGGGGATGGTCAGGAGGCCGGACTCGGTCGCGGTCCGTCCGCGAGCGACCTGCATGTACTGGCTGAGGAAGACGGCCGTGCCGAACATCGCGACGCCCACGGCGACGCTCGCGAGGACCGCGAGGACGAACGTGCGGTTCTTGAACAGGTGCAGGGGGATGATGGGCTCGGCCGCGCTCTTCTCGACCAGCACGGCCGCGACCAGCGCGAGCAGCGAGCCGATCACCATGACGGCGCTCTGCCACGACACCCACTCGAAGGTGTTGCCCGCGAACGTGACCCACAGCAGGAGGGTCGAGACGCCGACGCTGATGAGCAGCGCGCCCCAGTAGTCGATCTTCACGATGCGGCGGGGGATGGGCGGCAGGTGGAGCGTGCGCTGGAGGACGACGATCGCGGCGATCGCGAACGGCAGGCCGACGAAGAAGTTGAGACGCCAGCTCACGGTGTCCGTCAGGACGCCGCCGAGGAGGGGGCCGCCGATCTGGCTCACGGCCATGATCCCGCCCATGAGCCCCATGTACTTGCCGCGCTCGCGCGGCGAGATGATGTCGGAGATCAGGACCATGGCGAGCGCCATGAGACCGCCGGCGCCGATGCCCTGGAGGGCGCGGAACGTGATGAGGGTGCCGACGTTCTGCGACAGGCCCGCGAGGGCCGACGCGAGGACCGAGACGACGAGCGCGAGCTGGATCAGGACCTTGCGGTTGGTCAGGTCGGCGAGCTTGCCCCAGATGGGGGTGGAGATGGTGGTCGTCAGGAGGGTCGCGGTGACGACCCACGTGAACGACGACTGCGACCCCTCGAGGTCGCTGATGATCTTGGGGAGCGAGCTCGAGACGACCGAGGTCGCGAGGACCGAGACGAACATCCCGAGCAGGATGCCGGACAGTGACTCCAGCACTTCCTTGCGGGTCATGGTGGTGGTAGCGCTCATACAGGTCTCACATTCATAGGTCGTGCATTGAGGTCGAAACGTCATGGCGGGGCCCGACGGCGGAGGTCGGGCCGGTGGGGCGGGGCGCCCGGGTGGTCGGTCTGGTGCGCGAGAGGTCGTGCGGGTGGTGCGGTCGGTCAGGAGCCGGAGAGCGCCTCGGTCAGGCGTCCGAGGTGGTGGACGGACTCGCGGAGCTCCTGGGCGGTCCAGCCGGCGAAGGTGCCGGCGGTGCGCCTCGCGAGGAGGCGGAAGGTCTCGTCGACCTTCTCCCTGCCCTCGGGGGTCAGGGTCACGCTGCGGGCCCGCCGGTCGTCGTCGCACGCGGTCCGTTCGACGAGGCCGGCCTCGACGAGGTGCGTCACCTGGCGGCTCGCGACCGACAGGTCGACCTTCAGGTGGTGAGCGAGCTCCGTGACCTGCAGGGGGCCGCAGCGCTGCAGGAGGCGGAGCGTGCCGAGCGACGCGCGCGGGAAGTCGAGCTCGCGCGCCAGGCGGGCCGAGACCTCGCGCTGGGCGCGGTTGAGCTCCTCGAGCGCGATCGTCAGCTCCTTGACGGGTCCGTCGTAGGGCGAGGGGGTCGCGCGGTCGGCGGCCGCGGGGTCGTCGAGGGGCGAGGCGAGGGACGGGGTGGGGGAGAGGGGCACGCGAGAGATCTCCTTAGTTGCTGCAAGCAACCATAAACCCACATGGTTGCTGAAGGCAATAGTTGCAGCGGACATGTTCTTGGACGGCCGTGCCGGACCTCGTTCCTGACCGGACCTGGCGGGGCCCCCGCCCGCCGCCCCCGCGGGTCGCGTGCGTACGATCGAGACGTGAGCGAACAACCGAGCCCCAACCACCGCCCGCGCCGCCCTGCGATGCTCGACCCCCGCGAGGCCGAGGAGCTCCCCGGGGACCTCGACCCCGCGCTGCGCGACCAGATCGCCCACACGACCGCCGCCGCGATCGTGCACGGAGCGCGCGCCGCAGAGGATCCCGAGGTCGTCGAACGCCTCATCCGCCTCGTCGAGACCGAGGGGCTCGACGTCGTGTCCGGCCTCTGGGCCGACTCGGCCCCCGCGACCCTGCCCGGAGCGCTCTGGCGCCTGTACGTCCTGCGGGAGTGGGTGCGCCGCGACCCGCAGACCGTGACCCTGCGCTACCGCCTCGGCGTCGACGCCGCCCCCGTCCAGGAAGCCGTCGCCGGCGTCGTGAGCGCACCCGGCCCCGAGGACGTGCGCGAGCTCGCAGACGCCGTCCTCTCCGGGGTCTTCGCCGGCGACCTCGCCGTGGCCCTCGAACGAGCCGCCGCGTTCTGCCGCATCCTCGCCACGGGCGCCGCGTTCGACGCCGACACGCGAGACGCCGTCGACCCCGACTCCGCGCTCCGGATGACGCGCGGCGCCTCCTCGCTCCTGCGCACGGCCGAGGAGCTCGAGCACTCCGCCGCGCTCTGGCGGGCCGACAGGCTCGACTGACGCTGCGACGTCGGGCGCCGGTCGCCGACGCGGCGTCATCGCGGGCCGCGGTGCGTCGCGGCCCGACGCTCCGGGACCCGTGCCGACGGGCGCCCAGGAGCGTCCCGCGAGGCCCGGGAAAGACCCCTGACCTGCAGGTTCGAAGCCTCCGGAACACGGGCGTACGATTGTTCACGACGTCGGGTCGCGGTAGCCCCGGGCTCCAACATCAGCCGCTTCGAGCGGCCTTCGCGCCGACAGGCGCTCCCGGCCCGGCGTCGCCCCCCACCATGACGTGAGCACCGTTCGACCTGCCCTGAGCAGGCCGTGACGGAGCCCCCGTCAGGCTGCCCGAGCGATTGAACGTTCGGGCGACAGTTCGGTTACATTTGACGAGCGTCGACCGTGCGTCAACCCGCGCGTCGACCGCCCGTCACCACAGCGTCACCTCTCAACAGAACACCTGTGACATCCAGGTGACGATCGCCCCGAGCGGTCGTCACCTGCCTGTGAAACCCCATCAGCGTCCAGCCCTTCCGGAGCCTCCCGTGCGCTTGCGCCTCACCCCGCGCGATACCTCGTTCTTCGACCTCCTCGCTGACTCCGCGCAGCACCTGGTCACCGGGGCAAACCTTCTGGCCGAGCTCCTCGGCGCCGACCGGCCCACCCGCAAGGAGCTCGCCAAGAAGCTGGCGGAGACCGAGCACCTGGCCGACGACGCGACCCACACGATCATGCGGCGCCTCAACCAGACGTTCGTCACGCCGTTCGACCGTGACGACATCTACGGGCTCGCCTCCGCGCTCGACGACTGCATGGACTACATGGAAGAGGCCGCGGACCTCATCGTCCTGTACAAGATCGAGGAGCTGCCCGCCCGCGTCGGCGAGCAGGTCCAGGTCCTCCAGCGCGCCGCCGAGCTGACCGCCGAGGCCATGCCGCGCCTGCGCTCGCTCAACGACCTCGCCGAGTACTGGGTCGAGGTCAACCGCCTCGAGAACCAGGCCGACAAGATCCACCGCAAGCTCCTCGCCGAGCTCTTCGACAACGTCGCCGACCCGATCCTCCTCATCAAGCTCAAGGAGGTCATCGAGATCCTCGAGCAGGCCGCCGACGCGTTCGAGAAGGTCGCGAACATGGTCGAGACCATCGCGCTCAAGGAGTCCTGAGCCCCGTGGAATTCGCTCTGGTCGTCCTCGTCGTCGCGCTCGCGCTGAGCTTCGACTACACGAACGGATTCCACGACGCGGCCAACGCGATCGCGACGTCCGTCTCGACGCGCGCCCTCACCCCGCGCGCAGCCCTCATCATGGCCGCCGTCATGAACTTCGCCGGAGCGCTCCTGGGGACCGAGGTCGCGGAGACCATCGCGACCTCGATCGTCGACCTCAACGGGGTGGACTCCCACCAGGCGCTCATCGTGGTGCTGTGCGCCCTCGTCGGCGCCATCGTGTGGAACCTCATCACGTGGTGGTTCGGCCTCCCGTCGTCGTCGACGCACGCACTGATCGGCGGCCTCGTGGGTGCCGGGCTCGCGGGCGGCCTCATGATCTACGGGCAGGCGATCGTCGACAAGGTCGTCCTCCCGATGGTCTTCTCGCCGCTCGTGGGCTTCGGCCTCGCGTTCGTCGCCATGGTCGGTCTGCTGTGGGCGTTCCGCCGCGCCGCCCCGTCCAAGACGACGCGCCGCTTCCGCCTCGCGCAGACCGTGTCCGCCGCGGCCATGGCCCTGGGCCACGGCCTGCAGGACGCGCAGAAGACCATGGGCGTCATCTTCATGGCGCTGCTGACCGTCGGCTGGGCCAGCCCCGACGAGGGCATCCCGCTGTGGGTCAAGCTCGCCGCCGCGGCCGCGATCTCCGCCGGGACCTACTCGGGCGGGTGGCGCATCATGCGGACGCTCGGGCGCAAGATCATCGAGCTCGACCCGGCGCGCGGGTTCGTCGCCGAGTCCGTGTCCGCGATCGTGCTCTACGTCAACGCGTTCGCGCTGCACGCCCCGGTCTCCACGACGCACACCATCACCTCGGCGATCATGGGCGTCGGCGCGACCAAGCGGCTGTCCGCCGTGCGGTGGGGCGTCGCGAAGAACATCGCCGTCGCGTGGGTCCTGACGATCCCCGCCGCCGCGCTCGTGGCCGCGATCATGTACTGGGTCCTGTCGCCGATCCTGCTCTGAACCGTCCCCTCGGGCGAGGTGACGGTTCGTCCCCTCGCATCTGAAGGCGTGTCAGAATCGGGACCTTCGGCCGTGCGCTGCGGACCTTTGGACAGCCTGTCCTAAACTGCGCGCGGATAGCGTTGAACGGTGAACCGTGCACGCGCCGTCGCGCTCTCCTGGGCCTCGTCCCTCCTGCTCGCCCTCCTGTTCCTCGGGGTCGGGACCGCCATGGACGACCTGCTCGTCGGGGAGGGCCCGCCCGTCGCCCTGCTCGTCGCCCTCGCGCTGCTGGCGGGCGTCGCCGCGTGGGCGGTGCCCACCCTCGGCGCCCGGGAGCAGGCACGCGAGGAGCGGACGCTGCGGAGCGGCGTCGTCGGGCACGTCCTGGCGCTCGGGGTGGCCGAGCGCACGCGGGAGCGCGCCGGACGCATCGTCTCGACCGCGACCGACGGCGTCGAGCGGGCGGCCGCGTACCGTGGCACCTTCGTCGGGCCGATGATCGCCTCGATGACCGTCCCGCTCGTCGTCCTGCTCGTCGTCGCCCTGACGATCGACCCCGTCGCGGCGCTCTGGCTGCTCGCGGGCGTGCCCGCCATCCCGCTCGCGGTCGGCGGCTTCCAGGCGGCGTTCCGCTCCGTGAGCCAGCGGTACCGAGCCAGCTCACGCCTGCTGTCCGCACGGTTCCTCGACGCCTTCCAGGGCCTGACGACCCTGCGCCTGCTGGGCGCGGGCGAGCGGATGGGCGCCACGCTGGCCGACGCCGCGGAGGACGTCCGCAAGCACGTCATGCGGATGCTCGCCGGCAACCAGGTCGTGCTGCTCGTCGTCGACTCGGTGTTCTCGCTCGCGATGATCACGGGCGCGGCGGCCCTCGCGATGAACCGCCTCGCCGACGGCGCCATCACCGCCGGCCAGGCCCTCGCCCTCGTGCTGCTCTCGACCCTCCTGCTCGAGCCGCTCGACCGGATCGGTCAGTTCTTCTACATCGGCATGGGCGGCATGGCCTCGGTCCGGGAGATCCGCCGCCTCCACGCCGAGCAGCCCGACGTCGTCGACGCCCCCGGGGTCGTGGACCCCGGCCCGCTCACCGAGGCTGGCGTCTCCTTCGAGGGGATCGGGTTCGCCTACACCGAGGGCGTCCCGGTCCTGCAGGACGTGACGTTCGAGGTGGCGCCGGGGGAGAAGGTGGCCCTCGTGGGCCCGAGCGGCTCGGGCAAGACGACCGCCGGGTCCCTCCTGCAGACCGCCCTGCGGCCGGACTCCGGGCGGGTGAGCCTCGGCGGGCACGACCTGACCGAGGTCCCGGTCGCCTGGGTGCGTGAGCACGTCGCCGTCGTCGCGCAGCACACCTTCCTCTTCACCGGCACGTTGCGCGACAACCTGCTCGTCGCCGCGCCCGGGGCGAGCGACGCGGACTGCTGGCAGGCCCTCGCGGACGCAGACCTCGCCGAGGTGGTCCGGGCCCTGCCCGCCGGGCTGGACACCCCGGTCGGGGAGCGCGGGCTCTCCCTGTCCGGCGGACAGGCCCAGCGCCTCGCGATCGCCCGGGCCTTCCTCAAGGACGCCCCGGTCCTCGTGCTCGACGAGCCCACCTCCATGGTGGACCTCGCGTCCGAGCGGGCGATCCTCGAAGCCCTCGACCGCCTCGGTGCCGGCCGCACCGTGCTCATGATCTCGCACCGCCCGGCGACCATCGCCGGGGCAGACCGGGTGCTCACGCTGACCGACGGGACGATCCGATGACCACCCAGCAGGCCACCACGCCCCCGAGCGTCACGACGGCCACGGACGCCGCACCCGCCCCGGCGGCCCCCCTCACCCGCGCCGCCCTGCGGCGTCGGCTGCTCGACGTGGGCCGCCCCGTGCTGGCCCCGCTCGTCGTCTCGGCGGTCTTCCGGACCCTGGCGCTCCTCATCGGGATGGCGCTGCTCGCCGTCGCGGCATGGGGAGTGGGTGCCGTGGTCGCCGACGTCACGGGCACGCGAGGCGTCCCGGCGGCCGCACCCGTCGGCGCGATCATCGCCGTGATGGTCGTGCTCTCCCTGGTCAAGGGGGTGTGCCGGTACCTCGAACAGCTCGCCGGGCACTACGTCGCGTTCCACGCGCTGGCCCTGCTGCGGATCTTCTTCTACGACCGGCTCGAGCCGCAGGCCCCCGCCGCGGTCGAGGGCCGGCGTACCGGAGACCTCCTCTCCCGGGTGACCAAGGACGTCGACCGGGTCGAGGTGTTCTTCGCCCACACGCTCGTCCCGGCCACCACGGCCGTGATCGTCCCGGTCGTCACGCTCGGCTGTCTCGCCGTCGGGATCAGCCCAGCCGTGGCCCTGGTCCTGCTGCCGTTCCTGCTCGCGGTCGGTGTCGTCGTCCCGTGGTGCGGACGGGCCGCGACCGCACGGGCGTCGGCGACCCTGCGGGCCACGCGCGGTGACATCGCCCAGCACGTCACGGACACCGTCCAGGGGGTGCGCGAGGTGCTCTCCTTCAACCACGAGGACGCCCGTCAGCGCGAGCTCGCCGAGCTCGACGCGCGCTCGGCCCGGTCGCTCACGGGCATCGGGCGCTGGATCGCGCTGCGCCGCGGGGCGAACACCGCGCTCGTCGCGCTCGCGGTCGTTGCCGAGCTGGTCCTCGTGACCAGCATGGTCGACGCCGGGACGATGACCTGGCAGGGTGCTGCGGTCGTGCTCGCCCTCACGGTCGGCGCGTTCGGCCCGGTGCTCGCGGTCGAGGACTTCGCCGCCGACCTCGAGCAGGCCTACGCCTCGGCCCGACGGATCTTCGAGGTCACCGACGCCGCGCCGGTCGTGACCGAGCCGTCCGACCCGGCCCCGGCCCCGCGCCGGGCGCCCACGGTCACGGTCGAGGACGTCACCTTCACGTACCCGGTCGGCGCGGACGCCGCCGGGGTGCGCGCCGAGCCCGCCGTGCGCGGGGTCTCCTTCACGGCGGCAGCAGGCACGACGACGGCCCTCGTCGGCGCGTCCGGCTCCGGGAAGTCGACGATCGCCTCGTTGCTCGTGCGCTGCTGGGACGTGGACTCCGGGGCGCTGCGCCTGGACGGCACGGACGTCCGGGAGCTCGGGCTCGCGGACCTGCGGGCGACGGTCGCCGTCGCCCAGCAGCGGCCCTACCTCTTCAACACCACGATCGAGGAGAACCTGCGGATGGCCCGGCCGGACGCCACGGCCGAGGAGATCGCCCAGGCGTGCCGCCGCGCCGCGCTCGACGAGGTGGTCGACTCGCTGCCCGACGGGCTGGCGACCGTGGTCGGCGAGATGGGCGAACGGCTCTCGGGCGGTCAGCGGCAGCGGCTCGCGGTCGCGCGGGCGCTGCTGAGCGACTCGCCCGTCCTGGTCCTCGACGAGGCGACCTCCCACCTCGACGCAGCCGCCGAGGCCCGGGTCCTGGCCGGGGTCCGTGAGGCGGGCGCCGGGCGCACGGTCGTCGTCGTGGCGCACCGCCTGTCGACCGTCGCCGACGCGGACCGCATCGTCGTGCTCGACGCCGGTCGCGTCGTCGAGCAGGGCACGCACGTCGAGCTGCTCGCGGCCGGTGGCGCCTACGCGTCGCTGCTGGACCGGGAGGCCGGGTCGCTCGACGGCGTCCTCTAGGACGCGACGCCGGGGCGACCGGGCGTCGGGCGACCGGGCGACCGGACGCCGACGCCGACGCCGCGCCTCGGCACCTGGCGGCGGGGGCCGACTAGTGCAGCGGTGGGGCGACCTTCTCCGCCGCGAGCACCCTCGGCCCCCGCGACGTGTCCGCGACGTGCGCCACGAGCATCTCGCCCGGCTCCAGGAACGGGTCCCGGCTCGGCAGGGCGTTCGCGACGGGGCGGCGCGAGTGCTGCCCCAGGACGTCGAGCACCGTGGGCAGGACGGGCCGGTGCGTGCACAGCACGGTCGACCGCTCGGACTCGAGGAGCTCGCGCACGGTGCGCGCGACCCGCGACGGCGACCGCTCGTGCTGCGCCTCGGACAGGTGGTCGATCGAGACCCGGTCCAGGCGCGCGGCCTCCGCGTACGGCGAGATGGTCTGCTCGCACCGGTTCCACCGGCTCGTCACGACCGTGTTGACGCCGTACGCCGCGAGCACGGGAACCAGCGCGACCGACTGCGCGTGGCCCGCGGGCGTGAGCGGTCGGTCCTCCTCGGCGCCGTGCCAGGCCGCGCGGGTCACGGCCTTGCCGTGGCGGGCGATCACGACCACGCGGGTCGCGAGCCGGTCCTGGGCGAACTCCTCGGCCAGGGCGGCCAGCGGCCCCCGGTCCGCCTTGCGGGTCACGCGCCGCGCCGCCTCCTCGACGCCGAGCCACACGGCGTCGTCGATCTCGTCGACCGACACGGGCGGCACGGGGGCGCGCGCGGCCAGCGGCCCCGCGTCCCGCACCCGCTTGGCCTGCCGCGCGGCCCAGTAGTGGACGCGCTTCACGCGCCCCTCGGGCGTGAGGTACTGCAGGCCGGGCAGCGGCACCCCGAGGACCACGGGCTTGCCCGTCTCCTCGGCGACCTCGCGCACCGCGGCGGTCTGGAACGCCTCTCCCGGGTCGAGCTTGCCCTTGGGCCACGACCAGTCGTCGTAGCGCGGACGGTGCACGAGCTTGACCTGCAGCTCGCCGTCGCGCACGCGCCACACGAGCCCGCCCGCGGACTCGATCACGGGGGCGTGCGGGACGTGCGTGGGGCCGAGCGAGTCGACGAGCGGTGCGAACGAGGACGAGCTCATCGACCCATGCCCAGCCGCCGGCGTTGTCGCGTGATGAGCATGGACTGGATGTCGTTCAGCGGGCCGTCCGGCCCGACGGCGTGCCGCACCCAGGACCCGTCGCTCTGCAGGTGCCACGACGCGGTGCTGTCGTCCATCGAGACGTCGACGAGGTCGATCAGCCCCGTGATCTGGTCGGGGTCCACCAGGCGCACCAGGGTCTCGACGCGGCGGTCGAGGTTGCGGTGCATGAGGTCGGCCGACCCGATGAAGACCTCGGCCCCGGACACGGGGCCGTCCGCGATCGCGGGCCCGCCCGAGTTGGCGAACGCGAAGATCCGCGAGTGCTCCAGGAACCGGCCCAGGATGGACCGGACGCGGATGTTCTCGCTCAGTCCGGGCACGCCCGGACGGATCGCGCAGATGCCGCGGACCACGAGGTCGACCTTGACCCCGGCCTGCGAGGCCCGGTACAGGGCGTCGATGATGGTCTCGTCGACGACCGAGTTGACCTTGAACTTGACCCACGCCTCGCGGCCCTCGCGGGCTGCGACCGCCTCGCGCTCGATCCGCTCGACGAGCCCCGAGCGCACCGAGCGGGGCGCGACGAGCAGCCGGTGGAAGCGCGACTGGGGCGCGTAGCCGCTGAGCTGGTTGAACAGGCGCGTGAGGTCCTGGCCGACCTCGGGGTCCGCGGTGAGCAGCCCGAGGTCCGTGTACAGGCGCGCGGTCTTGGGGTTGTAGTTGCCCGTGCCCACGTGGCAGTAGCGCACCAGGCCCTCGGGCTCCTGGCGGACCACGAGCGAGAGCTTGCAGTGCGTCTTGAGCCCGACGATCCCGTACACCACGTGCACGCCCGCCTGCTCGAGCTTGCGGGCCCAGGAGATGTTGGCCTGCTCGTCGAAGCGCGCCTTGATCTCGACGAGCGCGAGGACCTGCTTGCCGGCCTCCGCCGCGTCGATCAGGGCGTCCACGATCGGGGAGTCGCCCGACGTCCGGTACAGGGTCTGCTTGATGGCGAGGACGTTCGGGTCGGCCGCGGCCTGCTGGAGGAACGTCTGGACCGACGTCGAGAACGAGTCGTACGGGTGGTGCAGCAGGATGTCGCGCTCGCGGATCGCGGCGAACACGTCGGTCGGGCTCGCGCTCTCGACCTCCGCGAGGAAGCGGTGGGTCGTCGGCACGAACCGTGGGTAGTGCAGGTCCGCGCGGTCGAGGTCCGCGATGAGGTTGAGCCCCGTGAGGTCGAGCGGCGCGCGCAGCTTGTAGACCTCGTCGTCGGCCACGTCGAGCTCTCGCACGAGGAGCTGACGGATGCGGGGGCTGATCCCGTCGGCGATCTCGAGCCGCACGGGCGGCCCGAACCGGCGGCGCAGCAGCTCCTTCTCCATGGCCTGGAGCAGGTTCTCCGCGTCGTCCTCCTCGACCTCGACGTCCTCGTTGCGCGTCACGCGGAACGTGTGGTGCTCGCGCACCTCCATGCCCGGGAACAGGTGGTCGAGGTGCTGGGAGATGACGTCCTCGAGCGGGACGAACGACGTGGGGCCCTTGTCCGGGTCGGCTGCCTGCGAGCTGGGGGCCGACGGGCGTCCGCGCGAGTCCACGGCGATGAAGCGCGGGAGCAGGGGCGGGACCTTGACGCGGGCGAAGTGCTCCTTGCCGGTCGTCGGGTTGACCACGACGACCGCGAGGTTGAGCGAGAGCCCCGAGATGTACGGGAACGGGTGTGCAGGGTCCACGGCGAGCGGGGTCAGCACGGGGAAGATCTGCTTGCGGAAGAACTTGTGCAGGCGCTCCTGCTCGCGCGTGTCGAGCTCCTCCCAGCGCAGCAGGGAGATGCCCTCGGTCGCGAGCGCGGGCTGCACCTGGTCGGTGAAGACCGCGGCGTGGCGCGCCATGAGCTCGTGGGCGCGCTCGCTGATCGCGTCGAGGACCTGGCGCGGGGACAGGCCCGAGGCGGCCGTGACCGCGAGGCCCGTCGCGATGCGTCGCTTGAGGCCGGCGACCCTGACCATGAAGAACTCGTCCAGGTTGGACGCGAAGATCGCGAGGTAGCGGACCCGTTCCAGGAGCGGCTGGGACTCGTCCTCGGCGAGCTCGAGCACGCGCTGGTTGAAAGACAGCCAGCTCAGCTCGCGGTCGGCGAACCGGTCCGCGGGCAGCGGCTCGGCCTCGAGCACCTCCACGTCGATCGTGCCCGTGACCGGTTCCTCCTCGGCGATGTGCTCGGCGATGTGCGCCGCGAGCTCGGGGTCGAGGACGGCGCGCGGTCCCGACGCGCGGGCGGCCTCCGGCTGCTGGCCCGGGCGGGCGGAGCTCCGGACGCCGGGACGGACGGTGGAATCGGTCATGACTTCATGGTGGCATCACTCGGTGAACTTTGGGTGACGTGGTTCACTGCGGCGGCCCGTACTGCACGTCCACGGTGTCCTTGCCGAAGCCGGCCCCGAGATACGTGCGGGTCGCGGCGGTGTTGTCGCCGTCGACGTAGAGGACGGCGCGGTCGAGCCCTCGCGCGGCGAGGTGCGCGAGCCCGACGCCGGTCAGCACCTTCCCGAGGCCCTGCCCCTGCGCGTCGGGGTCGACGCCGACGACGTAGATCTCGCCCTCGCGCACGGGCGCACCCGAGGCCGCGCTCCGGTCCGTGGGCACCTTGGTCCACAGGTAGCCCGCGAGCGTGCCGTCCTCCCGCTCCAGGAGGAAGAAGCCCTCGGGGTCGAACCAGTCCTCGGCGGTCCGGGCGTCGAGGTCGGCCTGCGTCAGGCGGCCCTGCTCGGGGTGGTGCGCGAACGCGCGGGCGTTGGCGCGGAGCCAGGCGGCGTCGTCGGGCCCGGGGCGGAACGTGCGCAGCCGCAGGCCCGCGGGGATCTCGGGGCGCTCCCACGTCCCGGACCGCAGGTCCAGGCCCATCTTCCACAGCTCGCGCACGACGACGAGGCCCGCGTCCGCGGCGAACGCGCGCGCGGCGGGCAGGTCGCCGTGCGCCCACACGTGCAGCGTGCGGCCGTGCTGGCCGGGCTCGCCCGAGCGCGCGGGCAGTGTCGCGTCGCGCTGTGCGGTGCGCAGCAGCATGCGGCCGGTCCGACGGCGGCGCGCGGCCGGGTGCACCACGAGCTCGGCGCTCGCGACGTCGCCGCCGCGGTCGATCTGCGCGTACCCCGTGACGGTGCCCGCGCCGTCGTAGGTGACGACGTGCGTGAGGTGCTCGTCGTCGGTGCTCAGCCGTAGGAGCGGCTGCTCGGAGAGGGGGGCGACGCCGTCGGCCTCCTGGGCGGCGGCGGCCAGGGCGCGGACCTCGTCCGCGGTGGCCGGGTCGAGCGGGCCGATCTCGAGGGGGGAGTGCATGGTTCCATCCCATCACAACCGGGCGGGCGCGACGGCTCAGGGACGGGCCAGGTGCTCCGAGACGAACACCAGCCCGTACGGCAGCCCCGCGTGGACCATGGCCCACGTGTGTCCCTGGCCGGGCTCCTCGCGCAGCTCGACGGTCTGACCGCGCTCGACGAGGGCCGCGGCGAGCCGACGGTTGGCCTCGCGGTCGGTCCGGGGGGCCTCGGTCCCGCCGTCGAGGAAGACCGCGACGGGCGCGGTGAAGTCCATGGTCGGGACGTAGCGGCTGGGGGAGTTGGCGCGGAGCTCCTCGGGGGTCGCGAGCATCGCGCGCCCGCCGGCGCCCGGGTCGCCGTAGGGTTCGAGCGCCATGATCGTGCTGAACGTGCCGAGGTGGCGCAGCCCCAGGTTGAGCGCGCAGAACCCGCCCGAGGACATCCCGCCGATCGCACGGTGCTCGCGGTCCGGGACGGTGGGGAAGGTCTTGTCGACCCAGGGGACCACGACGTCGGTCACGTAGGTCTCGACCTGCGCGCCGCCCGTTGTCGAGTCCAGGCACTCGGTGTCGTGCGCGGAGGGTCCGGTCCCGTTGACGTCGACCGCGACGAGGATCATGGGCCGGACGAGCCCTGCCCTCAGCAGGGTGTCCACGACGTTCGCGCTGTCGGCCGCCGCGAACCAGTCGCTCGGCCGGCCGGGGCTGCCGTGGAAGAGGTAGAGGACGGGGTACCGCGTGTCCGCCGAGGGGTCGAAGCCGGGCGGCGTGTAGACCCACGTGGAGCCGTCGGCCATGCGCAGGTCGGGGGCGGGCAGCAGCGTCGAGGTCACCGACCCGGTCGCCGCAGAACCGGCGCGCTCGGAGGGCTTGTCGCGGTGGCTGGGTGGCGGGTCGACGAGCCCCCACCCGGCCATCGTGGTGCGGACGGCCGAGACGTTGGGGACGTAGCCCGCGTAGGCGTTGACAGCGACCGACACGGACAGGACCACCAGAAGTCCCGAGGCGACCGTCCCGACCCAGGCGCGCCACGCGCCCCGCGGCCGCCCGGTGCCCTCCGCGGGGCGTGCGGCCCGTCGGCGCCGGTCCAGCACGACGAGGCCCGCGACCAGGACGGCAGCGGCCGCGAGCAGCCCGACCGTCCACCACGACGACACCCAGTCGCTGCGCCCGGCGAGCTCGCGCAGCACCGCAGGGGGCAGGGTCGGGACGGTGTCGGGCTCGGGCGGCGGGGCTGCGCCGGGCGACGGGGACGCGCCCGGCAGCAGACCCCCCGGGACAGGGGACGGGCTCACCCCTCCAGGGTGCCCTCCGCGCGCGGGTTCCACCGGGCGGCCGTCCGTGCGGCCACCGGGGTCCACGGGACGTCCACCGGGCGTCCCCACCCGCGGCCCGGCGCTGTGCGGCGCGTCACGGCCGCGCGGAGGATGGGTCCTGGGCCCCGCGCGGTTGCTACGGGTGTGAGCACCTCGACCGCACCGGTCCCCTACGACGTCGACGTCCTCGTGGTGGGCGCGGGCCAGGCCGGTCTCTCGGCCGCGTTCCACCTGCGGCGCCGGGGGTTCGTCCCGCTCGGGCGCGACGGCCGCCCGTCCGGGCCCGACGGCGGCGCCTCCCCGGGCACGCCCCGCACCTCCGTGGTGCTCGACGCCGCGCCCGCGCCCGGCGGTGCGTGGCAGTTCCGCTGGCCCTCCCTGACCATGGCGCAGACGCACGCGGTGCACGACCTGCCCGGCCTGGCCCTCGACGCGGGCGACCCGCAGGAGAGCGCGAGCACCGCCGTCGGGCGGTACTTCGGGGCGTACGAGCAGGTCAACGACCTGCGCGTGCTGCGCCCGGTCGCGGTGCGCACGGTGCGCGACGACCCGGCGGGTGCGCTGCTCGTCGAGGCGACCACGCCCGACGGGCCCGTGACCTGGCGCGCCCGGACGCTCGTCAACGCGACCGGCACGTGGACCAGGCCCTTCTGGCCCTGGTACCCGGGTCGCGAGACGTTCGCGGGCACGCAGCTCCACACGCACGACTTCCGGCGGGCCGAGGACTTCGCCGGTCGGCGCGTGGTCGTCGTGGGCGGGGGTGCGTCCGCGACGCAGCTCCTGCTCCAGATCGCGCCGCACGCGACCTCGACCACGTGGGTCACGCGGCGCGAGCCCGTGTGGGTCGGCGGCCCGTTCGACGCGGACCGGGGGCGCGACGCGGTCGCGCTGGTCGACGAGAGGACGCGCGCGGGCCTCGTGCCGGAGTCGGTCGTGTCCGTCACGGGCCTGCCGCTCACGCCCGCGTACGAGGCCGGCATCGCGTCGGGCGTCCTGCGTCGCCTGCCCGTGTTCTCGCGCGTCGTGCCCGACGGCGTCGCGTGGGACGAGGGGGTCCGTCCCGACGGCGTGACGCACCAGGGCGCCGACGTGATCCTGTGGGCGACGGGCTTCCGGGCAGCGCTCGACCACCTCGGGCCGCTCGGGCTGCGGGGACCCGGCGGCGGGATCGTCATGGACGGTCCGACCGTGGTCGCCGACCCGCGCGTCCAGCTCGTCGGGTACGGGCCCAGCGCGTCGACCGTCGGGGCGAACCGGGCCGGGCGCGAGGCGGTGCGTGCCGTGCTGCGCGTGCTGGACGACCGGTCGGCAGCACCGGCGGCACCGGCAGGGCCCGGCGGTCTCGTCCGGTCCGACGGCCCGGTCGTGGGGCCCGCCGCTAGGCTGCCGAGGTGACCACCGCCCCCCTGCCCGAGCCCACCGACGACCCGGCCGGGCACCCCGTCGACCACGTGCAGCGCAGGACCGTCGCGGTCCTCGCGACGAGCCAGGTCCTCGGCGGGATCGGGGTCGCGACCGGCATCGCCGTGAGCTCGCTCATCGCGTCCGAGCTGTCGGGCTCCGACGCGGTCGCAGGCCTCGCCCAGACCACGGCCGTCGTGGGTGCCGCGATCGTCGCCCTGCCGCTCTCGCGCCTCGCCGAACGCCACGGCCGACGCCGCTCGCTCACCACGGGCTACGTCGTCGCGTTCCTCGGGGCGCTCCTCGCCGCGGCCGCGACCATGCTCCAGACGTGGCCGCTGCTGCTCGCCGGGATGCTGCTGTTCGGCGCGGGCTCCGCGACCGGGCTCGCCTCCCGGTTCACCGCGACCGACCTGGCCCGCCCCGAACGTCGCGCCACCGACCTCTCGGTCGTCATCTGGGCGACCACGATCGGGTCCGTCCTCGGACCCAACCTCGCGGGTGCGACCGAGAACCTCGGTCTGCTGCCTGCGCCCGGCGGGGCGCACGGCACGTCGGCCGCACCCCTGCTCGTCGCGTCGCTCGCGTTCGCCGCCGCCGCGCTGTCCGTCTGGCTGCTCCTGCGCCCCGACCCGCTGCACGTGGCCGCGGCCCGGGCGGCCTCGGGCCGCGCGACGGCAGGGGAACCCGCCCCCGTGCCTCCCCGTCCCGGCTTCCGTGCCGGTCTCGCCGCCGGGTGGGCCGTGATCCGCGCGTCCACGACCGCGCAGCTCGCGCTCGCGGCGATCGTCGTGAGCCACCTCGTCATGGTCGGGCTCATGTCCATGACGCCCGTGCACATGGGGCACGGCGGCGCCAGCCTGCAGATCATCGGGATCGTCATCAGCGCGCACATCGCCGGCATGTACGTGCTGAGCCCCCTCATCGGGTGGGCCGCGGACAGGGTCGGGCACGCTCGCGTCCTCGCGGTGGGCGGCGTCGTCCTGCTCGTCTCGGCCGTGATCGTCGCCGGCGCCCCGAGCGACGACTCGGCGCGGCTCACGGTCGGGCTCGTGCTGCTGGGCGTGGGCTGGTCGTTCGGGCTGGTCGCCGGGTCGGCGCTGCTCATCGACGCGACCCCCGCGGCCGACCGGACCCAGGTCCAGGGGCTCTCGGACTTCGCGATGAACCTCGGTGGTGCGGCCGGCGGTGTGCTCGCGGGCGTCGTCATCGCGGTCTCGTCCTACGCCGCGCTGGGGTGGGGCGCCGCGGCGCTGCTCGTCGTGTACCTCGTGGTGGTCGCGGGACGGCTGCTGCGCGCGCCGCGCGTCGCGACCTAGGAGGGGTGCTCGGGGCGCCCTTGCCCCGGGCGGTCAGGACCAGCGTGGTGCAGAGGCAGCACTCGTCCTGACGCAGGTGGTGCCGGGACGCGCGAGCGGCTGTGGGCCGACGGTCCTGGCACGGGCTCTCAGCGCCCGCCGAGCTGCTTGTAGAAGATCGTCGTCGACACGAGCGCACCGCCCGCGACCTTCGCGTACCCCGGGACGGCCCCGACCTCGGACCAGCCCCAGCGGCGGTACAGCGACTCCGCGAGGCTGCCCGTCTCGGTGTCGAGCGTCAGCAGGGTGAGTCCCTCGGCGCGCGCGTAGCGCTCGATCGCGACCATGAGCCCCGGCGCGAACCGGTTCCCGCGCGCCTCCCGGTGCACGAGGACCTTGACCACCTGGGCGCGGTGCGCACCGTTGGCCTGCGGGGTCAGGGCGAGCGACGCCGTCGCGACGATCCGGCCCGCGTCGTCCCGCCCGACCCACGTGCGGTGGTCCGGGTCCGCGAGGAACGCCGACCACCACGCCGTCGCCTGCTCCGTGGTCGGCGCCTTGACCCAGCCGACGCTCGCGCCGCCCTGCACGCAGTCGACCAGCACGGCCGCGAGGCACGACAGGTCCGTGGTCCGCGCCACGAGGCTGTCGAGGAGCGAGAGCCCCGTCGACGGTGCGGTCGGCGGGCCGGGCCGGCCGGAGCCACCCTGGCGTCCTGGCCGGACCGCGGTCCCGCCGCGCGGGGACGAGGAGAGGAGCGCGCCACCGCCGGGCGCCGGGAAGGTGAGGGGTTCGATCCGCATGCCGTCACGCTAGCCACGGTGCGTTTCGACCCCGTGAACGGCAGGGGTTCTCCCTGTGTCCGGACGGACGCGAGCCCGGCACCGTGTCGCGCCGACGGCGCGGGGCGTGCGTCTGCCGGGTGCGGCCGCGAGCGGGTCGCCGCGCGGCGCGGGCCCCTGCCGGGGAGACTGGGCACGACCCCACAGGAGGCCCCGTGTTCCTCAGCCTGCTCGCCGCCGTGACCGCAGCGGTCGGCTACGGCGTCAGCACCGTCATGCAGGCCGTCGCGGCCCGCCGCGCGCGGGGCCTCGCGGTCGTGCTCCAGCCCCTCGTGATCCTCGCGTTCATGGTCGACCTGGTCTCGTGGCTGTTCTCGCTCGTCGCCCTCGACCACCTGCCGCTGTTCGTGGTCCAGGCCGTGCTCGCGAGCTCGCTCGTCGTGACGGTCCTGCTCGCGAGGGTGTTCCTGTCGGTGCCCATGCGGCGGATCGACGTCGCCGCGATGGCCGCGATCGTGGCCGCCCTCGTGGTCCTGGGGATCGCGGGCGGCGAGCAGCCCGCGCCCGTGCCGCCCGACTGGTTCACGCCCGTCCTCATCGGGGTGGCCGTGGGGCTCGCGGTCGTCGCGCTGGTCCTCTACAAGGCCGGGACGCCCGTGCTGCTCGCGGTGATCGGCGCGCTCGGCTACTCGGGGGCGGCCGTCGCGGCGCGCGGCGCGCACGCCTCGGGCGACCTCTGGGACACGGTCCTGCAGCCGCTCGCGATCGCGATCGTGCTGTTCGGGGTCGTGGGCGCGCTCGCCTACCTGCGCTCGCTCGAACGGGGCAAGGTGGGGACGAACGCCGCGATCCTCTCGGTGATCGAGGTCGTGGTGCCCGGGGCCGTCGGCATCGCGGTGCTGGGCGACACGATCCGCTCGGGATGGGACCCGGCGGTCGTCGTCGCGGCGCTCGTCGCGCTCGCGGGCTGCGTGGTCCTCGCGACGAGCCCCGCGAACGAGGCGGCCGAGGCCGGGGAGGCGAGCGACGGCGTCGGGCCGTCGACGGACGCGACGGCCGAGCCGGCGTGAGCGTTCCGAACCCGAGGTCGGTCAGGCGACAAGGGGCAGTTGCCTGACCGACCTCGGGTTCGGCACCCGGGGTCAGTCCTCCGAGCCCGCCGGCTTCGCGAGGCCCGACGCGATGAGCGTCATGACCGACGAGTCCGCGAGCGTCGTCGCGTCCCCGACCGTGCGGTTCTCGGCGACGTCGCGCAGCAGGCGCCGCATGATCTTGCCCGACCGCGTCTTGGGCAGCTCGGGCACCACGAGGATCTTGCGGGGCTTCGCGATGGGCCCGATCTCCTTGGCCACGTGGTTGCGCAGCTCGAGCTCGACGGCCGCGGCTCCGTCCGGGTCCGCCGCTCGGGCGGCGTGCTCGCCGCGCAGGATGACGAACGCGACGACCGCCTGCCCCGTGAGCTCGTCCGTGGCGCCCACGACCGCGGCCTCCGCGACGAGCGGGTTCGAGACGAGGGCGGACTCGATCTCCGTGGTCGACAGGCGGTGGCCCGAGACGTTCATGACGTCGTCGACGCGGCCGAGCAGCCAGATGTCGCCGTCCTCGTCCTTCTTGGCACCGTCGCCCGCGAAGTAGATGCCGGGGAAGCGTGACCAGTACGTGTCCTTGAAGCGCTCGAGGTCTCCCCAGATGCCGCGCAGCATGGACGGCCACGGCTCGGACAGGACCAGGTAGCCGCCGCCACCGTTCGGGACCGGCTGCGCGTTGTCGTCGACGACGTCCGCGACGATGCCCGGCAGCGGGACCTGGGCCGAGCCCGGCTTGGTCGCGGTGACGCCCGGCAGCGGCGAGATCATGATCGCGCCCGTCTCCGTCTGCCACCACGTGTCGACGATCGGGGCCTTGTCGCCACCGATGACGCGGCGGTACCACATCCACGCCTCGGGGTTGATGGACTCGCCGACCGATCCCAGGACCCGCAGGCTCGTGAGGTCGAACTTGTTCGGGATCTCCTCGCCCCACTTCATGCAGGCGCGGATCGCGGTGGGCGCGGTGTAGAAGATCGAGACCTTGTACTTCTCGATGATCTCCCACCAGCGGCCCTGGTGAGGGGAGTCGGGGGTGCCCTCGTAGATGACCTGGGTCGCGCCGTTGAGCAGCGGGCCGTAGGTCACGTAGGAGTGGCCCGTGACCCAGCCGATGTCCGCGGTGCACCAGTAGACGTCGGACTCGGCCTTGAGGTCGAACACGTTCTTGTGCGTGTACGCGGCCTGCGTCAGGTAGCCGCCGGTCGTGTGCAGGATGCCCTTGGGCTTCCCGGTGGTGCCGGACGTGTAGAGGATGAACAGCGGGTGCTCGGCCTCGACCCACACGGGGGTGTGCTGGACGTCGGCCGCCTCGAGGGCGTCGTGCCACCAGACGTCGCGTCCCTGCGTCCACTCGACGTCCTGCTCGGTGCGGCGCACCACCAGGACGTGCTCGACCGTGGTGGGCGCGGCGCCCTCCTTGGGGGCGAGGGCCTCGTCGACAGCGGGCTTGAGCGCCGACGCGGACCCGCGGCGGTAGCCGCCGTCCGCCGTGATGACAACCTTGGCCTCGGCGTCCGCGATGCGGCTGCGCAGCGCGTCGGCCGAGAAGCCGCCGAACACGACCGAGTGCGGGGCGCCGATGCGGGCGCAGGCCAGCATGGCGACGACGGCCTCGACGACCATGGGCAGGTAGATGACGACGCGGTCGCCCGTGGTCACGCCGAGCGCGTTCAGCGCGTTGGCCGCGCGCGAGACCTCGCGCTGCAGGTCCGCGTACGTGACGGTGCGCGTGTCGCCGGGCTCGCCCTCGAAGTGGATCGCGACGCGGTCGCCGTTGCCGGCCTCGACGTGGCGGTCCACCGCGTTGTAGGCCGCGTTGAGCGTGCCGTCGCCGAACCAGCGCGCGACGGGCGCGTTCGACCAGTCGAGCGTCTCGGTGAAGGGCGTCCTCCACGACACGAGCTCGGTGGCCTGGCGTGCCCAGAACGCGAGACGGTCGGCCCTGGCCTCGTCGTACAGCGCCGGCTGGGCGTTGGCCTGGGCGGCGAACTCGGGGCTGGGCGGGAAGCTGCGCTCCTCGTGGAGGAGGTTCTCCAGACCCGGGGACCCGGCCTGCCCGTCGACCCTGGTCTCGGTGGTGGTCACATTCTCAGGCACTCTTACCTCCGGTGCGCATCGACTCTGGTGCGGGGCTCGTGACGTGGGGTCCCTCCGGCCGGTTGCGAGGAGGCCGGGAGGGGGCGAGACACGTCGAGCGACGGGGCCTGTCCTGCCCCGACCGGGCCGAGTCTAGACCCGATCGGGTGACCCGCGTCACTGTCTTCCGAAATGGGAGAAGGTGCTGACAAAAGCCCACGAGCCGTCGCGCGCGCACGAGGTCCTCATGCGACACGGTCGCAACGGTGTGACGATGGGAGCAACCCGAAGTACTGACCAGGCGCGCGCGACGTCGCGCGCGCTGCGAAGGGAACGTCGTGGCGCGATCTCGAGCAGTACGTCCTGTCCTCCCGGTGATCGCCCTGAGCGGCGCGCTGGTCCTCGCCTCGTGCACCGCCCCCGGAGGGAGTACCGGCGGCGGGAGCGCCGCGGGGGCCGACAGCACCGACGGCATCGTCCTCGCGGACGGCTACGAGCTGGGCGGGTACAACCCCGTCGCGGGCTTCGGGGCCGCGGGCGAGGCCAAGATGTACGACGGCCTGGTCCGACTGACCGGAGGCGAGGGGATGCCGGGGTTCGAGCCCGCGCTCGCCGCCGAGCTGCCCACGGCGAACGAGGACGCGACCGTGTGGACCGTGACGCTCCGACCGGGCGTGACGTTCTCCGACGGGAGCACCCTCGGCCCCGAGGACGTCGTGGCGACGTACGAGGCGATCCTCGACCCGGCGTCCGCGTCGGAGGCGCGCTCGTCGTTCGACATGATCGAGGAGGTCGTCCAGACCGGCGACGACACGGTCGAGCTCCGTCTCGCGTACTCCTACGCGCCGCTCCTGACGAAGATGCTCATCGGCATCGTCCCGTCGGAGGCCGTCGCTACCCCGGGCCTCGCTGCCGAGTCCCCCCTCAACACCGAGCCGGTCGGCACGGGCCCCTACACGCTCGTCGACCTGTCCCCGGACCGTGCGGTCCTCGAGGCCAACGAGGACTACTGGGACGGCGCACCCGAGGTCAAGAGGCTCACCCTGCTCTACGTCCCCGACGACAACTCGCGCGCGCAGCGCATGGCCTCGGGGGAGATCGACGGAACCAACCTGCCGCCCCTGCTCGCGAACACGTTCGAGGGCAAGGACGGCACGACCGTCACCGCGCACACCTCGGCCGACTGGCGCGGCCTCTCGCTCCCCACGGACAACCCGGTCTCGGGGGACCCGGCGGTGCGCATGGCGCTCAACCTGGCAGCGGACCGGCGATCGATGATCGACAACGTCCTGGGCGGGCACGGCCGCGTGGCGGCGACCCCGTTCCCCGAGGTCTACGGCGACGCGTACGAGCCGGACGCGGTGTTCGAGCACGACCCGGCCCGGGCCGAGCAGATCCTCACGGACGCAGGCTGGGTCGAGGGCGCGGACGGCATCCGCGTCAAGGACGGGCAGCGCGCGCAGATCGCTCTCATGTACAACTCGGTCGACACCGTCCGTCGCGACCTCGCCCAGGCGTTCGCGTCGGACGCGCTCGCGGTGGGCGTCGAGGTGAACCTCGAGGCGCTGTCCTGGGACCGGATCGACCCGCGCATCAACACCGACTCGACCCTCCTGGGCGGCGGCGACGAGCCGTTCGACCCCGACACCCAGGCCTACGGTGCCCTGAGCTCGGTGTTCGTCCAGCCGGACGTCGGCAGCGTCTACGACAACGCGAGCGACTACCAGAACGCCACGGTCGACGCCGCGCTCGAGGTCGGGCGCCGCAGCCTCGACCAGGCCGAGCGCGACGCGGCCTACCGTGAGGTCCAGGACGCGTACGTCAAGGACCCGGGATACGTGTACCTGGTCTTCCTCGACCACACGTACGTCTCGAAGGACGCGGGGTGGGACATGTCCGGCCAGGTCCTCGAACCGCACGCGCACGGGGTGACCTGGGGCCCGTGGTGGTCGCTGCAGTCCTGGACGCGGGACCGGTGACCACGGTCCAGGCGGGGCGCGGGGAGCGCCCGGCCCCCCGGAACGGGCCAGGGGGTGGGCCCGCCGAGCCCGGCCGGTCCGGCACGGTGCCCGACGGCGCCTCCCGCCCCCCGGAGGGCGACGCACCCTCGGTGCGGGACCTGCGACGTGGGCGCCACCGTGACGTCTGGCGCATGGTGGGTCGCCGCCTCCTCTTCGTCGTGCCGGTCCTGGCCGCCGTCTCGGCCGGGCTGTTCGCGGCGGCGAGGTACTCGCCGTTCGACCCCCTGGTCGGGTACCTCGGCACCCGGTACATGACCACGAGCGAGGCCGACAAGGCGATCATCTCGGAGCAGCTGGGGTTCGAGCAGCCCTGGTACTCGACGTACGGGGGGTGGGTCCAGGACCTGTTCGGCGGGAACCTGGGCCTGTCGCGATCGTTCAACCAGCCCGTGGCGCAGGTCGTCGCCGAGCGTCTGCCGTGGACGCTGCTGCTCGCGGGGTCCGCGCTGGCGCTCGCGGTCGTGATCGCCCTGCTGCTGGGTATCACCGCGGGCGTGCGCAGCGGCGGGATCCTCGACCGGAGGGTCACTGCGCTGTGCGTGGTGGTGCAGGGGTTGCCACCGTTCGTCCTGTCGCTCGCCGCGATCGCGGTCTTCGCGCTCACGCTGGGGTGGCTGCCCGCTGCGGGGCTCTCGGACGCAGGCTCGGACCCGACGGTCGGGGGCGTGCTGCGCCACCTGGTCCTGCCGGTCGTGGTCCTCGCGATCTCGCAGGTGCCGTGGCTCCTGCTCGCTGTGCGCGAGTCGGTCGTGACGTCGAAGGGCGAGGACTTCGTGGCGGGGGCCGTCTCGCGAGGCGTCCCGACGCAGGTCGTCACGCGCCGTCACATCGTGCCGACGTCGCTCGCGCCGTTCGTCAACGTCGTCGGGGTGCGGCTGCCCGAGCTGGTCGTCGGGGCGGTCCTGGTCGAGGAGGTCTTCAGCTGGCCGGGTGTGGCCGGGGCGATCGTGACCTCGGCCCGCGACCTGGACATGGCGCTCCTGGCGTTCCTGACGATCGGGACGACCCTCGTGGTCATGATCGGGTCGCTCCTCGCCGACGTGGTCGTGGCCCTCATCGATCCCCGGGTCAGCACCGATGGCTAGGCGTCGGTTGCTGGTCGCCGGGTCGGTCCTGGCGGTCGTGGTGCTCTACGCGGTCCTGGTCCCGTGGCTCGCGGGGGTCGACGACCGCGTCACGGACTTCTCGCAGGCTCGTCTCGCGCCGTCGGGCGAGCACCTGTTCGGCACCGACTCCGCGGGCCGCGACCTGTTCGTGCGCATCGCGTCGGGCATCCGGACCTCGCTCCTCGTGGCGCTCCTGTGCGCGCTGCTCGCGACCGTGATCGGGGTCGTGGTCGGGACGGCGGCCGGGTTCTGGGGCGGCTGGCCGGACCGCGTCATCATGCGCAGCACCGACGCGGTCAACGCGCTGCCGCACCTGCTGCTCGGGATCGTGATCGTGGCGATGTTCCGCGGCAGCCTCGTCGCGATCGTCCTGTCGATCGCGCTGACCCACTGGACGCAGGTCGCGCGGATCGTGCGCTCGGAGATCCTGAGCCTGCGGCAGCGCCCGTTCGTCGACGCGGCGGTGCTCGCGGGCGCGAGCCGCCGGCAGGTCGCGGTGCGCCACCTCGTCCCGGCGACCGCGCCGCAGGCCCTGATCGCGGTGGTGCTGCTCCTGCCGCACGCGGTGTGGCACGAGTCGACGCTGTCCTTCCTGGGCTTCGGGCTGCCCCCGCACGAACCGAGCCTCGGCACGCTGCTCGAGGAGGCACGCAGCTCGCTGCTCCTGGGCGGGTGGTGGACGCTCGTGTTCCCCGCGGCCGTGCTCGTGGTCGTCACCCTCGCGGTGGCGTTCGCGGGACAGGCCCTGCGCAAGGTCATCACCCCACCCCAACCTTCGGAGCTGAGACTGTGAGCCTGCGCGTCGAGAACCTGACCGTGCGCCTGCCCCTGCCCGGCGGGTCGGTGGTCCACGCCGCGAGCGACGTGAGCCTCGACGTCCCGCGGGGTACCGTCACGGCCCTCGTGGGCGAGTCGGGCTGCGGCAAGTCGATCCTGGCCTCCGCGGTCATGGACCAGCTCCCGGCGGGTGCGTGGCGGACCGGGACCATCACGGTCACGACCGCGCAGGGGGTCGTCGACGTGTTCTCGGGGGAGCCCTTCCGGGGGCGGCACGCGGCCCTCGTCCCGCAGTCGGCGGCCACGCACCTGACACCCGTGCGCACCGCGCGCTCCCAGCTCGACGAGACCATCGCAGCCCTCGGCTCGGAGCGCACGAGCGACGACCTCGCGGTGCGTGTGGGCCTCGACCCCTCGGCCCTGGCCTGCTACCCGCACGAGCTCTCGGGCGGCATGGCCCAGCGTGTGGCCGTCGCGGGGGCGCTCGCGGGCGACCCCTCGGTCATCGTCGCGGACGAGCCCACCGCGAGCCTCGACCGTGCCCTGACCGACAGGATCCTGGGGCTGCTGCGCGAGTGCGCCGACGACGGCGCGGCGGTCCTGCTCATCACGCACGACCTCGCGTCCCTGGTCCGCACGGGCGTGGCCGACCGGCTCGCCGTCATGTACGCCTCGCGCCTCATGGAGACGGGTCCGGCGGCCGAGGTGTTCGACGACCCGTGGCACGACTACACGCGCGACCTCCTGGGCGCGCTGCCCTCGCGGGGGATGCACCCGTTGCCGGGGCTGCCGCCGCAGCTCACCGACCTGCCGGACGACTGCGTGTACCACCTGCGCCGCCCCGAGACCCGGCAGTCGGGCGGACCGACGGCCCTGGTCCAGGTCGGCGACCGCTCGTACCGCACGCTGCGCGACGAGGTGGCCTGATGAGCCTCGCGGCGCACGGCGTGGTCGCGGGCTACCGACGCAGGCCGCCTGTCCTGACCGACGTGTCGATCAGCGTCCCGGCGGGCACGATCGTGGGGCTCTCCGGCCCCTCGGGCACGGGCAAGACGACGCTCGCCCGGGTCCTGGCGCTGCTCGACCCACCCCGCGCCGGGAGCGTGAGCGTCGACGACCAGGTCGCGACGGGCACGAGGTTCGCGGTGCAGCGGGAGCTGCGGGGTTCCGTGGCGATGCTGTTCCAGTCGCCGCGGGCCTCGACCGACCCGCGCCTGTCGTTGCGCTCGATCATCGCGCAGCCCGCCGAGGTCGCGCGCCGCCCGGTCGACGTCGAGGGTGTCGCGGCGCGCGTGGGGCTGACCCCCGACCTGCTCACGCGTCGGCCGTACCAGGTCTCCGACGGCCAGCTCCAGCGGGCCTGCCTGGCCCGGGCCCTCGCGCAGGGGCCGCGCTACCTGATCTGCGACGAGGCGACCGCGATGCTCGACGCCGCGACGACCGCGACGCTCGTGCGCCTCGTCGAGGCCGAGGCCGCCGCTCAGGGCGTGGGGGTCCTGCTCATCAGCCACGACGAGGAGCTGCTCGCGGCGTGCTGCTCGCAGGTCAGCGCGCTCGCGGACCTGCGGAGGGAACCGGCGGGGCACTGACCTGTCGGCCCGGGCGAGGTGCGCACGTGCCGGGGGCGAGGTGCCCGACGGCGGTGCGCGGCGTCGTCGGGCACGTCGCCGCGGCGCGAGGTCCAGCCGGGCCGGGCGTCGCTCACACGACGGGCGAGGCGGCCTCCTCCGCACGGGCCGCGGCCTCGACCGCGGCCGCGACGACCGTCGTGACCTCGGGGTTGAACACGCTCGGGACGATGTACGTCGGGTTGAGCTGGTCCTCGTGGATCGTCGAGGCGAGCGCGCGGGCCGCGGCGAGCAGCATGGTGTCGGTGATCTTGTGCGACTGCGCGTCGAGCAGGCCGCGGAAGACGCCGGGGAAGGCGAGCACGTTGTTGATCTGGTTCGCGAAGTCGCTGCGGCCCGTGCCCACGATCGCGGCGTGCTGCGCGGCGTCGACCGGGTCCACCTCGGGCTCGGGGTTGGCCATCGCGAACACGATCGAGTCGGGGGCCATGGTCGCGACGTCGTCGCCCGTGAGGATGCCCGGCGCGGAGACCCCGATGAACACGTCGGCCCCCGCGAGGGCCTCGACGAGCGTCCCGCTCACGTGCCGGGGGTTGGTGCTGATCGCGGTCCAGGCGAGCGCGGGGGACAGGCCCGGGCGGTCGGGGTGGATGACGCCGTCGACGTCGGCCACCACGACGTCGTGCGCGCCCGCGGCCAGGAGCAGCTTGAGGACCGCCGTCCCCGCGGCCCCGGCGCCCGACAGCACGATCCGCACCTCGGCCAGGTCCTTGCCCACGACCTTGAGCGCGTTCGTCAGCGCCGCGAGCGCGACGATCGCGGTGCCGTGCTGGTCGTCGTGGAACACCGGGATGTCGAGCTCGGCGCGGAGCCTCCGCTCGATCTCGAAGCAGCGCGGGGCCGAGATGTCCTCGAGGTTGATCCCCGCGAAGACCGGCGCGACGGCCTTGACCGTGCGCACGATCTCGTCGACGTCCTGCGTGTCGAGCGCGATGGGGAACGCGTCGATGTCCGCGAAGCGCTTGAAGAGCGCGGCCTTGCCCTCCATGACGGGCAGCGACGCGAGCGGGCCGATGTCGCCCAGGCCCAGGACCGCCGACCCGTCCGTGACGACCGCGATCGTGTTGCGCTTGATCGTCAGCCGACGCGCGTCCTCGGGGCGGGCCGCGATCGCCTCGCACACCCGCGCGACGCCCGGCGTGTAGATCATCGACAGGTCGTCACGGTTGCGGATCGGGACCTTGGACTCGATCTGGAGCTTGCCGCCCAGGTGCAGGAGGAACGTCCGGTCCGAGACCCTGTCGACCGCGACCCCGTGCAGCACGCGCAGGGCCTCGACGATCTCCGCCGCGTGCGACTCGCCGCGCGTCGCGACCGTCACGTCCACGCTGATCCGCTCGTGCCCCGACGCCGTGACGTCGAGGGCCGACACGATCCCGCCCGTCTGCTCGATCGCGGTCGTGAGCTCGCTGACCGCCGTCGGCCTGGCCTCGACCTGGAGGCGGACGGTGATGGACGAGGAAACGCTCGGCGCTGAGGTCATGGGGATCAGGGTATGCGGCACCGTCCCGGCACGGGAACGGCGCCCCCGGAGGGACGCCGTGCTCGCCAGCGGGGCGGGGGCTAACAAGCGTGCTGCGAGGGTAGTGCTGCAACGGGTCAAGCCCGGTCAGCCAGTCCTATGCGTGGACTTCTCGCGCGTGGGTTCCGCCCGCCCCTGATGCTGTTGTTCCTCAGTGATACTCCCGTCCCAGCCGTCGCGCAAGGGCCCGGCGGGCGCGCGGGCGAACCTCCACGCGGTGTTCGATCCCGAGCCGGGAGGAGCCGGACAACGGGGACCCCGCGCCTTCGAACGGCTAGCGGTCCGTGCCCCCGCCCGAGCGCCTGCGCGCCGCCCGCCACACGAGCCAGCCCACGACCGCGAGCACCACGGCGCCGCCCACGACCGCGGCGGTCCGCGGCGGCGAGAGCTGGGTGCGCAGCGTGACCGGCCGCGTGAACGTGAGCGTGCCCCAGCCGCTCTCTCCCGCGAGACGCCGCAGCGTCCGGTCCGGGTTGACCGCGAAACCGTGCCCGACGGCCCCGAGCATGGGCGCGTCGGTGATCGAGTCCGAGTACGCGTAGGACGCGTCGAGGTCGTAGCCGTGGGTCTCAGCGAGCTCGCGGATCGCGACGGCCTTGTTCTCCCCGTACGCGTAGAAGTCGATGTCGCCCGTGTACCGGCCCTCGACGATCTCCATGCGCGTCGCGACGTAGTGGTCCGCGCCCAGCACGGCGGCGATGGGCTCGACGACCTCCGACCCCGAGGCCGAGACGATCACGACGTCGTGCCCCCGGTCGTGGTGGCTCACGATGAGCTCGACCGCCTCGGCGTACACGACCGGGTCGATGTACTCGTGCAGCGTCTCCTCGACGATCTGCGAGACGGTCCGCACGTCCCAGCCCGTCACCAGGGCGCTCAGGTGCGAGCGCATGCGCTCGGTCTGGTCCGCGTCGGCGCCGCCCACCATGTAGAGGAAGTGCGCGTACGCGCTGCGCAGCACGTCGCCGCGGCTGATGAGCCCGCCCGCGTAGAACGGCTTGGAGAACGCCGCGGTCGACGACGTCGCGATGATCGTCTTGTCCAGGTCGAAGAACGCCGCGACCTTCCGCGGGCGCCCCTCGCGGGCGCCGGTGGCGGGGCGGTGGCCGGGCTGCGGTGAGTCCTGGAGATGGGTCACCCGGCGAGCCTAGCCGCAACGCGTCGTCGGCGGGGTGGTATGTCCCGGTTCTCGGACGTGCCCCCGCGAGCGGGTGTCGAGAGCGCCGGGTCGCGGTACGTTCGCCGGAGGACGGCACCGCGGCCGCGACGCCGGCCACCGCGAGGACCTGGCCGCTGGAGGCGCGCATGATCACGCTCGACGAGCTCCGCCGTGTCGGGATGTTCGAGCCGTTGCCGCGTGAGCCGCTCGAGTTCCTCGTGGGTGCGGTCGAGGACATCCACCTCCTGCCCGGGGAGTACTTCGCGCACGAGGGCGACGAGCGGGCGTTCTTCGTCGTGATCGAGGGGCGCGCGGAGATCACGAAGGTCGTCAACGGCGACGAGCGCGTGATCGGGGTGCGCACGCCCGGCATGTTCTTCGGCGAGGTCCCCATGACGCTCAGCACGGCGTTCCCCGCGAGCGGCCGCGCGACCGAGGCGTCGCGCGTCATCAAGCTCGAGGCTCCCGTGTTCTACACGCTCGCGGCCATGGCCCCCTCGGTGCCCGACCACGTCGCAGGGCTCGCGCGCTCCTACCTCGACGCGCTCCAGGCGCACGCGTCCGAGAAGCCCGTCGCGGAGGCGCGCGTGCTCGGGCCCCGGCTCGACGCCGGGGTCCGGGACCTCGCGACGTTCCTGACGCGCAACCACGTCCCGTTCGACCGGGTCGTGACCGCTCCGGCGACGAGCCCGACGGCGGAGCGCACCCCGTCCTCGAGGTGCGGGACGGGACCCGGCTCACGAACCCCGCGATGCGTGACGTCGCCCGCGCGGTGGGGCTCGCCGTCGACCCGGCGCAGGCCGAGTACGACGTCGTGATCCTGGGGGCCGGCCCCGCAGGACTCACGGCCGCCGTCAACGCGGCCGCGGAGGGGTTGCGCACGCTCGTCGTCGAGAGCCTGGCCCCGGGTGGGCAGGCCGGGACGTCGACCCGGATCGAGAACTACACGGGCTTCCCGTACGGCATCTCGGGCGACGACCTCGCGAGCCGCGCCCTGACGCAGGCGCGCCGCCTCGGGGCGGAGATCGTCGTCACGCGCACGGTCCGCGCGATCGAGCCGGGCGGGCACCTGGTCGTGCTCGACGGCGGCGACACCCTGCGGGCGCCCGTCGTGGTCGTCGCGACGGGCGTCGAGTGGCGCTCGCTCGCGCTCGCGTCGGCCGACCGCTTCCTGGGCAACGGCCTGTACTACGGGGCCGCGCGCAGCGACGCGGCGCTCGCGCAGGGGCAGGACGTCTGCATCGTGGGCGCGGGAACTCGGCCGGGCAGGCCGCGATCTTCTTCTCGCGGCACGCACGGTCGGTCACGATGCTCGTGCGCGGCGAGTCGCTGGGGGCGAGCATGTCGCGGTACCTGATCGACCAGATCGCGGCGAACCCGGGCATCCGGGTCGAGACGCGCCACCAGATCGCCGGGCTCCACGGCGACGGGGCGCTCGAGACGCTCGACGTGCTCGACTCCGCGACCGGGACCACGTCCCGCCGCGACCTGCCCGTCGTGTTCGTCATGATCGGCGCCGACGCCGTCACGGGCTGGCTGCCGCCGCAGGTGGCGCGCGACGGGCACGGGTTCGTCCTCACGGGCGCGGACGCGGCCGCCGCGCCGCAGTGGGCGGCCGACCGGCGCCCCTTCGCCCTCGAGACGAGCACGCCCGGGGTGTTCGCGGTCGGGGACGTGCGCTCGGGCTCGGTCAAGCGGGTCGCGGCCGGGGTCGGCGAGGGTGGGATGGCCGTCGCGTTCGCCCACCAGTACCTGGCGCTCTGACCTCCCGCCCGCCGCTGGTCCGGCAAGGCGGGAGGCCGTCCACAGGAGCGGTCCGTCGCGGGTGGTCCACAGGCCCGACGGCGCAGCCCCCACGCGCGTCCGTCTCGCCCCAGGATGGACCCGGCCCGGTGCGGGCCCGCGAGAGGGGGACGACATGGGCAGGGCAGTGGCAGCCGTGGTGGGCGCGGTCGGCGCACGAGGCGGGGCAGGGACGAGCACGGCGGCCGCGGCGCTCGCGGACGGGCTGCGCCGGTCCGGGCGACGCGTGGTCCTCGTGGACCTCGAGACCCGGGGCGGCGGGAACGACGTGCTGCTGGGCGTCGACCACCGGGACGGCCCGCGCTGGTCCGACCTGCGGGACGCGCGAGGCGCCGTCGACGGCCGCGCCCTGGCCGACCTCCTCCCGGCCTGGCGCCACGTGCCCGTCCTCGGCGCTCGTCGCACCGACCCGGTGCTCCTCGACGACGGCGTGGTCCTCGACGTGTGCTCGGCCCTGGCCGACGCGTGCGACGTCCTGGTCCTCGACCTGCCCCGGTCCGTCCTCGAGCGGGCCGGTGCCGGCGGCACCGAGCAGGCGGCGCTCGTCGGTGCGTGCGACACGCTCCTCCTGGTGACACCGCTCGACCTCCCCTCGGTCGCCGGCGCCGTCGCGACCGCGGACCTCGCAGCCCGGCTGGGGGCCGGGCGGGCCCTGCGTCTCGTGGCGCGGCGCCCGGCCCCCGGGCGCCTCGACCCGTGGGAGGTGAGCGACGCCGTCGGGCTGCCGCTCGCGGCGGTGGTCCCGTGGGACCGCACCCTCGCGGCGCGCGTCGAACGAGGCGAGGGCCCCGACGTCCGTGCCCGGCGCCCCCTCGGGCGGGCCGGGGCCGAGCTGGCGGCCGCGGTCGGTGGTGCACCGGGCGGGCGGGCCGTCGCATGAGCGGCGACGGGCTCGACGACGCGCTCCTCGCCGAGGTGCGCGGTCGGCTCGTCGGCGGCGCACCGGCCGACGACACGCAGCTCCGTGCGGCGCTGCGCGGGTCGGGACGGGTGCTCGGCAGCGAGGCGCTCGCCGACCTGACGCGGCGCGCCCGCGCAGAGCTCTACGGTGCCGGGCCGCTCCAACCGCTGCTCGAGGACCCCGAGGTCACCGACGTCCTGGTCAACTCGCCCGCCGAGGTCTGGGTCGACCGCGGCGCGGGGCTCGAGCACGCCCCCGTGCACCTGGGCAGCCCCGCCCAGGTGCGCGCGCTCGCCGTCCGGCTGGCCGCCGCGGGCGGGCAACGGCTCGACGACGCGAGCCCGCTCGTCGACGCCCGCCTCCCCGACGGCACCCGGCTGCACGCCGCGATCGCGCCCGTGTGCGAGTCCGGGGCCGTGATCTCGCTGCGGGTGCTCCGGTCGAGGGCCTTCACGCTCGACGAGCTCGTCGACGCGGGCGGCCTGCCGCCTCCGTGGGCCCCCGTGCTGCGGCGGCTGGTCGCGCAGCGCGCGAACATGCTCGTCTCAGGGGGGACCGGGACGGGAAAGACGACCCTGCTCGCAGCCCTCCTGTCGCTGGTCCCCGGGCACGAACGCATCGTGTGCGTCGAGGAGGCCCGCGAGCTCGTCCCCGACCACCCGCACGTCGTCCCCCTCACGGCCCGGCGGGCCAACGTCGAGGGCGCCGGGGCCGTCGACCTCGCGGACCTCGTCCGCAACGCGCTGCGCATGCGCCCGGACCGGATCGTCCTGGGCGAGTGCCGGGGTGCCGAGGTCCGCGAGGTCCTCATGGCGCTCAACACCGGGCACGACGGCGGGCTGGCCACGATCCACGCCAACGCGGCGGCCGTGGTCCCCGCCCGGCTGGAGGCGCTCGCCGCCCTGGCCGGGATGCCCCGGGAGGCGGTCGCAGCACAGGCCGCAGGCGCGCTCGACGTCGTGCTGCACCTGCGCCGCGCCGCGCGCGTACGGCACCTCGCCGAGATCGGCGTCGTGCGGCGTGATGCGCGCGGGGAGCTCGTGGTCGACCCCGTCGCGACGTGGGACGGCGTGCGCGAACCCGTCTACGGCACCGGGTGGGACGCGTTCGTGGACCGGTGGGGTGGGGCGTGAGCGTCGGCCTGCTGGTCGCGTGCGCGGTGTGGCTCGCGGTGGCGCCCGGCGGCCGGGGCGCGGCGGAGGTCGTGGGCGGCCGTGCGGGCCGGGGCCCCGCGGGAGGCCGGTGGCCCGTGCGGCGCCGGTCGGCCGCGCCCACCTCCGTGCGCCTGGTCGTCGCGCACGTCGCCTCGCTGCTGCGCGCGGGGGCGGCGCCCGGTGCCGCATGGGTGTCCGCCGCGGGGATCAGGGTCGACCCGCAGGGCGTGCCGGACCGCGGCGACCTCCTCGCGGTCGTGGGCGCTCGCGGGTCCACCGAGGCGGACGGGCAGGTCGCGGCCGTCGTGGCCGCGAGCCGCTTAGCCTCCGACGTCGGGGCGCCGCTCGGCACCGTGCTGGAGTCGATCGCGCACGCGCTCGCGGCCGAGTCCGAGGCACGGGCGGACCGTGAGGCCTCCCTCGCCGGTCCTGCGGCGACGGCCCGCGTGCTCCTGTGGCTGCCGCTCGTGGGGGTGCTGCTCGGCGCGGCGCTGGGGGTGGACCCGGTCGCGACCGCGCTCGGCGGTGGTGCCGGCTCGGCCGGGCTGCTCGTCGGCGGGGTGCTGCTGCTGATCGGTCGACGGTGGTCCGGGCGCCTCGTGACGCGGGCCCGAGCAGCAGGGGCACCGCCGTGACGATCGCTCGGACCGTCGACTGGGCCGTGGTCGCGGCCGTCGCGTGCGGGAGCCTGCTCGCGTCGAGCCCGTGGTGGGGCGCGCGGGCCGGGGTCCGCGCGCGGCTCGCCGACCTCACGCGGCGGGCGGCGCCGTCGGGCCCTGCGACGGGACCCGCGGGACAGGTGGAGATCGGGGTCCTGCTCGAGCTCCTCGGCGCGGCGGTGCGCGCGGGGGCGAGCGTGCCGCGCGCGCTCGAGGCCGTCGGTCGCGCCGTCGGAGGGCCCGACGGCGCCGCGCTCCACCGTGCGGGGGCGGCGGTCGTGCTCGGGGCAGGCTGGACCGAGGCGTGGGCAGGGGCGCCGGCCCGGCTCGCCGTGGTGCGGTCTGCGCTGGGTCTCGCGTGGGAGCAGGGCGCTGCGCCGGGGGAGTCGCTGCGAGCGGCTGGGGAGCAGCTGCGCGCCGACCAGCAGGCGCTCGCGCGCCAGGCCGCGGCCCGTCTCGCCGTCCACCTCGTGCTGCCGCTCGGGGTGTGCTTCCTCCCGGCGTTCCTGCTGATCGGGCTGCTTCCCGTGCTGCTGTCCCTGGGCGGCGGGGTGCTCGGCGGCTGAGCCGTCGTCGAGCAGGTGCGAGACCGGCGGCTGCGGCCCACGCGGGAGCGCTGCCCAGCGGTGTGCCGATCTCCATGGTCCGCCCCGGCACCCGGAGGGCGGCGGCCGCCCACAGGGCGCGACCGTGCGGGTGGGACGCCGGAGAACCGGCCACGGGTTGACCTGTTCCGGTGTGCACCATGGCGGCATGAACCCACGGACGAGTCCCACCACCCCCGACTTCCCCGAGCCCACCCTGGTGCCCGTCAACGGTGTCGAGCTCGAAGTCTTCGAAGCAGGCCGGGAGAACGCGGGCAAGCCGATCGTGCTCTGCCACGGCTGGCCGGAGCACGCCTACTCCTGGCGCCACCAGGTGCCCGCGCTCGTCGGCGCGGGCTACCACGTGATCGTCCCCAACCAGCGGGGATACGGCAGGTCGTCCCGTCCGACCGAGGTGACGGCGTACGACATCCAGCACCTGACGGGGGACCTCGTCGCGCTCCTCGACCACTACGGCTACGAGGACGCCACCTTCGTCGGGCACGACTGGGGAGCCAACGTCGTCTGGGGGCTGGCCCTGCTGCACCCGGGCCGGGTCAGCAGGATCGTCAACCTGAGCCTGCCCTACCAGGAGCGCGGCGAGCGGCCGTGGATCGAGGCCATGGAGGACGTGCTGGGCGGCGACTTCTACTTCGTCCACTTCAACCGCCGGCCGGGCGTCGCTGACGCCGTGCTCGACGACAACACGTTCCAGTTCCTGCGCAACATGTACCGGAAGAACGAGCCCGCCGCGGAGCCTCAGCCCGGCATGGCCATGATGAACCTCGCCCGGGCGCAGACCCCGCTCGGAGAGCCCGTCATGAGCGACGGCGAGCTGGCCGTCTTCGTGTCCGCGTTCGAGTCGACAGGGTTCACGGGCAGCATCAACTGGTACAGGAACCTGGACCGCAACTGGCACCGGCTGGCGGGCGTGGACCCGTTCGTCCGCCAGCCCGCTCTCATGATCTACGGCGACCGGGACGCGGTCGCGAGATCGGAGCGGCTGGCGGACCTCGTGCCCCAGGTGGACGTCGTCAGCCTGGACTGCGGGCACTGGATCCAGCAGGAGAAGCCCGAGGAGACGAACCGGGCGATCCTCGGCTGGCTGGCACGGCAGGACGCGACCTAGAGCAATTGCGTGGCGCACTGGCAGGGTCGAACTTTCACCCCTCTGAGCACGGCCCCCGGCAGTACCGTGGATGTCAAGGCTTGCTCGTGATAGATGTCAGGGGTTCCTATGCGTACCCGACTTGCCACCGTCGTGGGCGGTGCAGGCGTGGCACTCGTTCTGACTGCGTGCTTCGCGGAGAGCGGGCCGGAGGTGACGCCGAGCCACAGCGCGTCTGCCGAGGCGACCAGCCCCGAGCCCTCTCCGGCTCCCGAAGAGACGGTGCCGTCGACAGGCACGAGGGAAGCCCCTCTCGCGATCGGAGAGTCTCGCCGACTCAGCGATGAGTCCGCGTGGACGGTCCAGCTCAATGCGAGCAATCCCGACGGTGCTGCCGTCGTCGCAGCCGAGAACGAGTATCTGCCGGGCCCCGTCCCGGGCGAGGCGTTCCTGATCGGTAACTTCTCCGTCACTGTCGACGCCGATGCCCTGGCAGGCCAGGGCATCGACCTCGCGAACGAGGGGGCCGCGGCCTGGGCGCACGTCTGGTTCGAGTACGTCGCAGCGGACGGCACCAGCTTCGACGTCACCTCGGGCACGATGTGCTTCACGAACGGGGCGCTCTACAACGCAGGGACTCTGTACGCGGATGGCACGTCGACGGGCGACGTGTGCATCGCGGTGCCCGTCGACAAGCTGCCCGGCGGGTTGTGGCGCGTCGCGAACATCCAGAACGACAACGTGTGGATCAGTCCCGAGTAGTCCTTCGAAGCGTGTGCCTTCGACTTGCGGTGGCAACTGGGCGGGCCGTCCACAGGGCATCCGCCAGCGCCACGCTCCACAGCGGCGGTCTCCGGCCCAGCGCGCCCCGCGCCGGGCTCGCCACAGTGGACAGCACGGCCCGCGACGGGTGGGCCACGAGAGCCAGGAGGCACCCATGACGGTCATGCACCGAGCGAGAGAGACAGGAGCGGGGCTGCTCGCCCGCGCCCGCGGCGAGGACCCCGAGGCAGGGCTCGCGACCGCCGAGTACGCGGTCGCGACCATCGCCGCCGTCGGGTTCGCGGGGCTGCTCATCGCGATCCTGCGGAGCGGCGAGGTGCGCGAGATGCTGCTCGGCATCATCCAGCGCGCCCTGTCGGTCGGCTGACGTGGCGGGCGCCAGGACGCGGGGGCGGCCTCGTGGCCGGGCACCGGGCAGCCGCCCCTGGGACGGGTCGCGGGACCGTGAACGCGGCACCGTGACGGCCGAGCTCGCGCTCGCGATGCCCGCGGTCGTCCTCGTCCTGGCGGCCGTCCTCACGCTCGCCGCCGCGGCGAACGCGCAGCTCCAGGCGGCCGACGCCGCCCGCGCGGGAGCCCGGGCCGTCGCGATCGGCGAGGACGACGCGGCGGTGCGCGCCGTCGTCGGGCAGGTGGCCGGGAGCGAGGCCACCGTGACCGTCTCGCGCGGCGACCCCTGGGTCGAGGTGCGGGTCGCCAAGCCGGTGGTCGGCGGCTGGCTCTCGCGCTCGCCGCTCCAGGCCCGCGGCGCCGCGGTCGCCTGGGCCGAGCCGTGAGCCCGCGCGCGACGGCCGACCGGCGTGGGCCTCGCCGCGCCGCGACGGGGCGCGAGCGCGGTTCGGGGACCGTGCTCGCGCTGGGCCTCGTCGCGGTCACCCTCGTGCTGGGGCTCGCCCTCGCCGCCCTCGCCTCGGCCCAGGCGGCTCGCGGGCAGGCTCAGGCAGCGGCTGACCTCGCGGCGCTCGCCGCCGCCACCGCCCTCCAGCGGGGGTGGGAGGCGTGCCCGACGGCGCGGGAGACCGCGGACCGCAACGGCGCCGAGGTCGTGGCGTGCGTCGAGCAGGGCGACGGGGTCGTCCGGGTCGACGTCACGCGCGAGGCCACGGGGTGGGCCGGGGCGCTCGGGACGGCGCGGGCTGCCGCACGGGCAGGACCGGCGTCGGCGCGGTGACGACCTGCGGTCGTCGAGTGCGTGCGAACGGTCAGGCAGGCGCGTGCGCGAGCACGGCGTCGAGCAGCCGGACCGCCGCGGCCTTGTCGAGCGGGTTGTTGAAGTTGCCGCACTTGGGCGACTGCACGCACGCGGGGCAGCCGTCCGCGCACGGGCAGCGCGAGATCGCGGCACGGGTCGCGCGCAGCCACGTCGCGCCCAGGTGGAACCCGCGCTCGGCGAAGCCCGCACCGCCCGGGTACGCGTCGTACACGAAGACCGTGGCCTGCTCAGTGTCGACGTGCATCGCGGTCGACACCCCGCCCAGGTCCCAGCGGTCGCACGTCGCGAGCAGCGGCAGCAGCCCGATCGACGCGTGCTCGGCCGCGTGCAGCGCGCCCGGCGCCGTCTCGGCGTCGATCCCTGCGGCCTCGAGGACCTCGGCCGGGACCGTCCACCACACGGCGGTCGTCGGCAGGGTGTGCTCGGGCAGGTCGAGCGGCTCGACGCCCAGGATCTGCAGGTCCGGCAGGCGCCGGCGCTGGAAGCTCACGACCTGGCTCGTGACCTCGACGGGCCCGAACCCCCAGCCGATCGGGCCCCACCACCGGTGGATCGCGGGATGCGTGACCTCGTTCGGTGCCGAGCCCTGCGGGGCGGACGGGTCGTCGCCCGGGGCGGGCTCCGCCGTCGGGCCGTCGCCCGGGTCCTCTCCCGGGACCGCCGCCGGGGCCTCGCCGGTGTCCCGGTCGGAGATCCCGTGGATCGAGATCTCCGTGACGGACCGCGACCACGTCCCGAAGTCGACGTCGCGGCGCGCGACGAGCGCGACGCCGTCGCGCAGGTCGAGCGTCTCCACCACGTAGCTCACGCCCTGGTGCACGTAGACCGCGCCGTCGTGGACCGAGCCGTCGGCCGAGGCCGCGTCGACCGTGCCGAGCAGGCGCCCCGTGCCCGACTCCACGACGCGCACGGGCGAGCCGCCCGAGCCGCGCAGGTCCGTCATCGCGGCGGCGGACTGGGCGTGGGTCCAGTACCACCCGGACGCCCGACGGCGCAGCGCGCCCCGTGCGACCAGAACGCCCAGGAGCTCGGTCACCGCGGCGGGGTCGCCGAAGGTCGTGAGGTCCGCCTGCCGGAGCGGGACCTCGGCGGCCGCCGCGCACAGGTGCGGCGCGAGGACGTACGGGTTGGCGGGGTCGAACACCGTGGCCTCGAGCGGTGCCGCGAAGATCGCCTCGGGGTGGTGCACCAGGTAGGTGTCGAGAGGGTCCTCGCGCGCGACGAACGCGACCAGGCCGTCGGCGCCCGCCCGCCCGGCGCGGCCCGCCTGCTGCCAGACCGACATGCGCGTGCCCGGCCAGCCCGCGATGAGGACCGCGTCGAGGCCCGAGATGTCGACACCGAGCTCGAGCGCGTTGGTCGTCGCGAGGCCGCGGACCGCGCCGCTGCGCAGGGCCTGCTCGAGCGCGCGGCGCTCCTCGGGCAGGTACCCGCCGCGGTAGGCCGCGACCCGGCGCGCGAGCTGCGGCGAGACGACGCGCAGGTGGTCCTGCGTCTGGGTCGCCACGGACTCGGCGCCGCGCCGCGACCGCGTGAAGGCGAGGGTCCGGGCGCCGGCCGCCGTGAGGTCGGCCAGGAGGTCCGCGACCTCGGCCGTCGCGGACCGTCGTGGTCGCTCGGGGGAGTCGCCCGGGGTGGCGGGCTCGTCGGGGTCGCTCGTGAGGCCCAGCTCGTCGTGGGCCGTGGGGTCGATCAGCAGGGACTCGGCGAGGGCCGCGTCGGCGGCCGGGTCGGCCGCTGCGGCGCGGGCCTGCGCGGCCTCGTAGCCCAGGACCTCGGGGGGCTGCCAGAGCGCGAACGTCTTGCGGCCCGCGGGGCTCGTGTCGGCGTCGACCGTGACGATCTGCTCGGGCGGGACCCCGACGAGGCGCCCGGCGCTGACCGCGGGGTCGGCCGTGGTGGCCGACGCGACGACGAACGTGAGGCGGCTTCGGGGGGCGCCGTCCGCGGCCGACGTCCCGGGAGGTGGCGTCGGCGCGTAGTGCGCCGCGAGCCGCGCGAGCCGCCGCAGCACCAGGGCCACGTGCGCCCCGAACACGCCCCGGTAGGAGTGCCCCTCGTCGACGACGACGTAGCGCAGGTTGCGCAGGAACCTCGCCCAGCGCCGGTGGTTGGGCATGAGCGCGAAGTGCAGGAAGTCGGGGTTGGTCAGCACGACGTCGGCGTACTCCTGGACCCACTTGCGTTCCTCGAACGAGGTGTCGCCGTCGCACGTCGAGATCTTGACGTCGTTGGCGCGCGACGCGTCCAGGAGTCGCTGGAGGCCGTCGACCTGGTCGGCCGCGAGGGCCTTGGTCGGGCTCAGGTAGAGGACCGTGCCACGCGAGCGGGCGCTCTCGATCCGGCCCGGTGCCAGGGACTCGGCCGCGCGGTCGGCGCGCACCGCGGTGAGTGCCGGGAGCCAGAACGCCAGGGACTTGCCGGAGCCGGTCGAGGTCGCGAGCGCGACGTGCCGGCCGGACCACGCTGCCTCGGCTGCCTCGACCTGGTGGGCCCACGGCCGCTCGACCCCCATCGAGCGGTAGCCCGCGACGAGCGAGGCGTCGGCCCAGCGGGGCCAGTCGGCGTGCAGACCGGGGCGCCCGGGCAGGTGCTCGACGTGCGTCAGCCGGTCGGCGCGGCGGCCGCCCGCGAGCAGGACGTCGAGCAGGGCGCCGGGACGGTCCGGAACGGTGGGTGTGCCAGGTCCCGCGTCCGGGCGGCCGACGGTCGACGAGCCGTCCGACGGGTGGTTCGACGCGTCGTCCGGTTCCGGGGTTCGCGACGGTCTGGGCACGCCTCCGAGTCTCCCACCTGGTCCTCGCGCGTGCCGAACCCGAGGTTGGTCAGGCAAACGGTGGCGGGTGCCTGACCAACCTCGGGTTCGGCACCGCGCGCCTCAGCCCGCGAAGACCGCGGCGATCGCCCGCGACAGGTGGTACGGGTCCGCGACGGCCGTGAGCTCGCGCGCCGAGTGCATCGAGAGGATGGGCGCGCCCACGTCGACCGTCCGGATCCCGAGCCGGGTCGCGGTCAGCGGCCCGATCGTCGACCCGCACGGCACGGTGTTCTCCGAGACGAACTCCTGGCTCGGCACCCCCGCGGCAGCACAGGCCGCCGCCCAGGCCGCTGCGCCGTGGGCGTCGGTCGCGTACCGCTGGTTCGCGTTGATCTTGAGGATGGGGCCGCCGCCCGCGATCGGTCGGTTGGCCGGGTCGTGGCGCTCGGGGTAGTTGGGGTGGACCGAGTGCCCGACGTCGCTCGACACGCACAGCGACGCTGCGAGCGCGCGGTGCCGGTCCTCGTCGCTCGCGCCGAACCCGCCGCTGATCCGGGCCAGCACGTCGGCGAGGAACGGCCCGCTCGCGCCCGAGCGCGTCTCGCTGCCGATCTCCTCGTGGTCGAACGCCGCGAGGACCGCGACGGGCGCCTCGCCGCCCTGGCCCGTGGTCGCGCCACCACCGGACGCGACGTCGAGCAGCGCCGTGAGCCCGGCGTGCACCGACAGCAGGTTGTCGAGCCGCCCCGAGGCGAGCAGCTCCTCGTGCGCGCCGAAGATCCGGGGGGCCTGCGTGTCGGCGACGACGAGGTCGTACCCGCCGACCTCAGCGGCCCGGACGCCCGCGTGCTCGGCGAGGAGCGCCAGCAGGTCGGCGTCGGGAGCGCCCAGGGCGCCGAGTCCCCACACGGGCTGGGTGTGCCGCTGCTTGTCGAGCGTCAGGCCGTCGTTGGCGCCGCGGTCGAGGTGGATCGCGAGCTGGGGGATGCGCAGCAGGGGCCCGGTGCGCACCAGGTGGCTGCGGCCGTCGAGCGTCACGAGGCGCCCGGCGAGCTCGAGCTCGCGGTCGAGCCACGAGTTGAGCAGGGGGCCGCCGTACACCTCGACGCCCGCCTGCCACCAGCCCTCGCGGCCCGTGGTCGGCTTGGGCTTGAGCTTGAAGCCGGGGGAGTCGGTGTGCGCGCCGAGGATCGCGAAGGGCGTCGTGGCACCGGCCCCCGCGGGCGTGGCCCACGCGATGACCGCGCCGTCCCGCACGACGACGTAGCGCCCCTCCGCGGTCGAGGTCGGCCAGGCGTCGGCCTCGTCGAGCAGGGTGAATCCTGCCTCGACGGCGCGCCGGGCGACCTCGTGGGCCGCATGGAACGACGAGGGCGAGGACTCGACGAACCGCGCGAGGTCCTGGGCGTGGTCCCGCGCCTGGGCGGACGGGACGGTGGCGGCGATGGCCTGTCGGGCGGCGGTGACGGTCGGGCGGGCGGGGGCTGCGTCGTCGGGCATGCGTCCATTGTCCGCCTGCCCGCGCGTGGGGGAGTAGCGTCGGTCCTCCCATGACTTCGTCGGACATCGTGCTCACCCTGCGTGCCGCCGGCTGCGTGTTCGCGGAGGCCGAGGCGGAGGTCCTCGTCGCGGCGGCGACGTCGCCCGCGGAGCTGGGGGCCATGGTCGCGAGCCGGGTCGCCGGGCTGCCGCTCGAGCAGGTCGTCGGCTGGGCCGAGTTCTGCGGCCTGCGCATCCTGGTCGAGCCCACGGTGTTCGTGCCGAGGCGTCGGTCTGAGGCCCTCGCGACGCTCGCCGCCGGCCTCGCGGGGGATGGGTCGACGGTCGTGGACCTGTGTTGCGGCACGGGAGCGCTCGGCGCGGTGCTGCGGGACCGGCACCCGGGCATCGACCTGCACGCGGCGGACGTCGATCCCGCGGCCGTCCGCTGCGCGCGACGCAACCTCGTTGGACAGGTGTACGAGGGGGACCTGTACAACGCCTTGCCGGAGCGGCTGCGCGGGACCGTCGACGTGCTCGTCGTCAACGCCCCCTACGTCCCGACCGACGCGATCGAGACCCTGCCCCCCGAGGCGCGGCTCCACGAGGCGCGCGTCGCGCTCGACGGCGGGCACGACGGGCTCGACGTGCACCGTCGCGTCGCCTCAGCCGCCGCGGAGTGGCTCGCCCCGGGTGGTCACCTCCTGATCGAGACGAGCGCGCGCCAGGCGCCCGTCGCCGTCGGGCTCTTCGAGAGCGCGGGGCTCACGGCCCGGGTCGAGTCCGATCACGACCTCGGGGCGACCGTCGTGATCGGCCGCCGCGACCGACCGTAGGCCGCGGGCGGCGGCGGTCGCTCCCAGCCTCGCCCCGTAGGATCGGGGGAATGCAGTGCCCCCACTTCGACGCCCACGAGTGCCGTTCGTGCACCCTCATGGGGCAGGGGTACGCCGCCCAGCTCGCCGACAAGCAGCGGCACGCGGGCGACCTGCTCGCCGCGCACGCCGGGCTGCGGTGGGAACGTCCGGTCGCGAGCCGGGAGTCGGGCTTCCGCAACAAGGCCAAGATGGTCGTGGGCGGCACGGTCGAGCACCCGACGCTCGGCATCCTCGACGCGGGCGGGCGCGGCGTCGACCTCGAGGACTGCGGCCTCTACCCGGCCGACCTCCAGGCCGTCTTCCCCGTCCTCGCGGACTTCGTCACGCGGGCCGCCCTCACGCCGTACGACGTGACGACGCGACGCGGGGAGCTCAAGAACCTGCTGGTCACGCAGTCGCCCGACGGCGAGCTCATGGTGCGCTTCGTGCTGCGCTCGCAGGAGCCGGTCTCGCGTCTGCGCAAGCACCTGCCGAGCCTGCTCGACGCGCTGCCGCAGGCCCGCGTGGTGTCGGTCAACATCCTGCCCGAGCACAAGGCCGCGCTCGAGGGCGACCAGGAGATCCTGCTGACCGACGCGGACACCCTGACCATGCGCGTCAACGGGATCGAGATGCACCTGCGTCAGCAGAGCTTCTTCCAGACCAACACCGAGGTCGCGGCGGCCCTGTACCGCCAGGGGCGCGAGTGGGTCGACGAGTCCGCGCCGTCGAGCGTCTGGGACCTGTACTGCGGTGTGGGAGGTTTCGCGCTGCACTGCGCGGCGCCCGGGCGCGAGGTGGTCGGGATCGAGTCGAGCCGCGAGGCGATCGTGAGCGCCGAGCGCAGCGCCGCGCAGGCCGGGCTCGACGACGTGACGTTCCGGGCCGGGGACGCGACCGCGTTCGCGCTCTCGGCCGAGCGGGCTCCCGACCTCGTGATCGTGAACCCGCCGCGGCGCGGGATCGGTGCGGAGCTCGCGGGCTGGCTCGAGTCGTCGACCGTGCAGCGGGTCGTCTACTCGAGCTGCAACGCCGTGTCGCTGGCCCGGGACCTCGCGGCCATGCCGTCGCTGCTCCCCGTGCGGGGCCGGGTGCTCGACATGTTCCCGCAGACCACGCACTACGAGGTCATGGTCCTCCTCGAACGTTCGGTCTGAGGCCGGCCGCGTCAGCCGCGTCGACCGCGCCGACTGCGCCGACCCGTGCCGGTGGTCAGCGGTCCAGGGCGGTGAGCCGTTCGGCCGCGGTGCGGGCCGCTGCGGCGAGCACGGCGCGGAGCGCCACGAGGTCCACGGGCGTCCCGTCGGGGGTCCGGTCCGGGACGCCGGGCAGCAGGTCGGTGGCGGGCGGGGGCTCGGGGACGTCGGGTGGCGGGGGCAGCTCTCCGAGGACGCGCGAGCCCGACGGCGGCGCGTCGGTCCCGGCGTCGCTCGCCCGCGCGTCGGTCCCGGCGTCGCTCGCGCGGGCGTCGGTCGGGTCGGGGGCTGCCGCGGCGGCTGCCGGTCCCGGCGTCGAGAGGTCGCGCAGCCCGTCGAGGATCTGCTCGCGCGAGCGTCCGCGCAGGAGGAACAGCACGAACGGGTCGGCGTCGAGCAGCCAGCCGGCCTGGTAGCTGAGCGCCGCGGCGTGGAGGCAGGGCAGGTCCCAGGTGGGGCAGTCGCACTCGGGTTCGAGGTCGCCGATGCCGGGCAGGAGCGTGACGTCGGCGTCCGCGGCGGCGGCGACGACGTCGCGGGGCATCTCGCCCGCGAGGAGCGCGGCGAGGCGTCCGGAGCGTGCGGCGAGGGCGCGCAGGAGACGGTCCCACTCGTCGTCGGTCAGCGGCTCGAGCGAGACGACCGTGTGGTACATCTCGCCGTCATCATCTTGTACGCGAGCCTGGACGGCGCCCGGGCTGACCGTGATCGGGCCGACCCGTCCCGTCCGCGCGTACGCCCGCCCCTTCTTGAGCGGTCCCGCGTCGAGCGCGGACTCCTCCATCGCACTCACCCAGGCGCGAGCCCACCACGACTGGCCGCGGCGGACGGCACCCTTCGCGGCGGTGCCCGTCGGAGGGAAGGCCGGGAAGCCGACGGCGCTCACGGGCGCCCCCTCTCGTCGCTCGTGACCGGGAAGCGGTCAGGTCCGCCCACGCGCAGCGACACGAGCTCGGCCAGCTCCGCGGTGCCGAGCTCGGAGATCGCCCCCTCGACGCCGCCGGCTCCCAGCACGGCGTCGGCGAGCTCGCGCTTGGACTCGATCATGCGGGCGACGTGCTCCTCGATGGTTCCCTCGCTCGTCAGGCGGTGCACCTGGACGGGCCGGGTCTGACCGATCCGGTACGCCCGGTCGGTGGCCTGCTCCTCGACGGCGGGGTTCCACCACCGGTCGTAGTGGATGACGTGGTCGGCCCGCGTGAGGTTGAGCCCGGTGCCCGCGGCCTTGAGCGAGAGGAGGAACACGGGTGGCAGCCCCTCGGTGGCCTGGAACCGGGCGACCATCTGCTCACGCCGGCCCACGGGCGTCCCGCCGTGCAGCAGCATGGTCGCGACCCCACGACGTGCGAGGTAGGACTCGAGCAGGCGGGCCATCGCGACGTACTGCGTGAACACGAGGATCGCGCCCTGCTCGGCCCTGATGGTCGTGACGAGCTCGGTGAACGCGTCGAGCTTGCCCGAGCGCCCCGACAGCCGCGGTTCCTCCTCGTGCAGGTACTGGGCCGGATGGTTGCAGATCTGCTTGAGGTGCGTGAGCAGCCCGCCGATCATGGCGCGCCGCCCCATGCCCTCGGCGCGGTCGATCTCCTCGAGCGCAGACCGCACGGCGCCCTCGTAGAGACCCACCTGCTCGGCCGTGAGGGGAACCACCTGGTCCGTCACGGTCTTGGGTGGCAGCTCGGGCGCGATCCCCGGGTCGGACTTGCGCCGTCGCAGCAGGAACGGGCGGACCAGGCGGGACAGCCTCTCGGCCAGCACGGGGTCGCGGGTCCCCTCGATCGGGTCCGCCCACCGGCGCCGGAACTCCCCGCGCGTGCCCAGGAGCCCGGGGACGAGCCAGTCCATGACGGCCCACAGCTCGGTCAGGTTGTTCTCGACGGGCGTCCCTGTCAGGGCCACGCGGGCCTCGGCGGGGATCGTGCGCAGAGCCTTCGCGGTGCCCGACCCCGGGTTCTTGACGTGCTGCGCCTCGTCCGCGACGACGAGACCCCAGTGGTGCGCCGCGAGCACCGGGGCCTTGCGCGACGCGTCCGACAGGACCGTCCCGTAGGTCGTGAGCACGAACCCGTCGGCGGCCCCGCGCAGGTCGCGCGACGCGCCGTGGAAGCGTCGCACCGCGACGCCCGGCGCGAACCGGCGGACCTCCTGCTCCCAGTTGCCCAGGAGAGAGGCCGGGCACACGACCAGGGTGGGCCCGCCACCCGTGCCGCCCCCGGCGGGCGGCGCGGCGTCGTCGGGCACGGTGCGCTGGGCGCCGGCGCGGTGCAGGTGCAGCGCGATGAGCGTGATCGTCTTGCCCAGGCCCATGTCGTCCGCGAGGCACGCGCCCAGGCCCAGCCCGGTCAGGCGCGCGAGCCAGCGCAGCCCGTCGAGCTGGTAGTCGCGCAGCGACGCGTGCAGCCCCTCGGGAGCGACGACGTCGCGCGCCGGGGCGGGGTCCTCGAGCTCGGCTCGCAGCCGGTCGAGCCACGGCGTGGGCGTGACCAGGAGGTCCTGGTCGCCCACGCGCGCCACGCCCGTGAGGGCGGCCGAGACCGCGTCGAGCGCCGAGACGGGCTGGGCCGGGCGCTGCGCCGCGGCACGCGCCACGGCGGGATCGGCGAGGACCCACCGCCCCCGCAGCTGCACGACGGCGGAGCGCCCCTGCGCGTGCACGCGCGCCAGGTGCTCGCGCTCGGCCGCGGTGAGGCGCACGCCGTCGAGCGTCAGCTCGTGCGTGAGCGTCATGGGCGCCGACGGGCCGCGGTGCGCCGTGCCGCGTGCCGGGGTCCGCAGCAGGGCGGGGAGCGCGCCGGTCGCGCCGGTCGGTGCCTCGCCCGGTGAGAAGACCGCGACGGACCGGACCTGACCGGCGAGGCTCGCGGGCCACTCGACGGTGATCCCCGTCGCGCCGAGTGCCGCCGCGCCCTCGTCCAGCAGCTCACGCACGTCGGCCGGTGCGAGGACGAGCGCCCGGGGCACGGGCTGGTCGAGCAGCCCGTCGAGGGGCGACCATGCTGCGGCGCCCGCGCGGAGCAGGACGAGGACGTCGCCGACCGCCTCGCGGGCCGAGGGGTCGGACCGTGCGGCCGACCACAGCTCGTCGGCCGTGCGCGAGCCGTCGTGACCGCGCACGACCACGGTCGCGAGCCAGTCGTGGGTCGCGAGGTCGTCCTCGGCGGGGGACGTGCCGGGACCGGCCACCGGTTCGAGGCGCAGGACGACCGTCACCCGGGGGTCCAGCAGCGCCGCGGCGTCACGCGACCAGTCGGCCAGCCCGTCCGGGGGGACCGCGGCGTCGTCGCCGGCGGCAGCGTGCGGGGACCGGCCGGGCTCGTCCGGAGCGCCGCCGACGAGCGTGCCCGCCAGGCCGCGCGGCGCGTCGGCGCCCGCTCCCGCGTGCCGGACCCAGAGGTCCGCGACCGCGTTCATGACGTGACGCACCCGGTCGGTGCGTGCCGCCCGGTCGTCCCCCGCGGGCGGTCGGGCGTCGCGGGCCGCGGGGGCGACGTCGAGGTCCGTCGTGCCGACGGGCATGGCGTCCGCGAGGGCGTCCACGCGGTCGAGCGAGCCGCCGTCGAGCGGGCCGACCCTCCACCCGGCGCGACCGGCCGCGACCTCGGGTACGAGGCGGCCCGCCGCCACGTGCGCGAGGGCCTCGGCGCACACGGCGCCCCAGAACACCTCGGCCGGGCTGCCGTCGCCCGTGGCCCAGGCGTCGAGCACGCCCAGCACGGTGTCGACCGGGGCCTCGGGCACGGCTGTCGGGTGGGGCGCGGGTCGCGGCACGGGACCTCTCTTCCTGGTGCGTCGTACGGCGGACTTCCGAGCCGATCAACGTACGATGTACGCAGAACATTCTCGACAGGTCGGGCGACTCGAGCCCTCCCTCGATCATCCCCGATCGCTCCCGAGGAGGCCCTCCGTGCCGACACCGACGCCGTCGTCCCCTGCCACCCCCCGCGACCCCGCGCGCACCCTCGCCCTCCTCTGGGGCCTGCACGGGGACCGCGGCGCGCGAGGACCCCAGCAGTCCCGGACGCCCGACGAGGTGGCGAGGGCCGCCGTCGGGCTCGCGGACTCCGAGGGGGCGCTGACCGGGCTGTCCATGCGCAAGGTCGCCGCCGAGCTGGGGATCGGCACCATGTCGCTCTACACCTACGTCCAGAACAAGGACGACCTCGTGGACCTCGTGGTCGACCGCGCCTACGGCGAGCTGTACCCCCAGGACCAGGCCCCCGGCGACACCTGGCAGGACCGGCTGCGCTCCGTGGCTCGCGCCAACTGGGACCTGTTCGCGGCCCACCCGTGGCTCCTCGACATCGACCTCGCCCGCCCCGTCCTCGGCCCGGGGGAGACCCGCAAGTACGACGTCGAGCTCCGCGCGATCGAGGGCGTCGGCCTGAGCGACGTCGCGATGGACGCGACCGTGACCCTCGTCGTCGGCCAGGCGACGACGGCCGCGCGACGATCCCGCGCGGCCCGCCTCGCGCACGAGGAGAGCGGCCAGACCGACGACGAGTGGTGGACGGCCAACGCGCCGCTGCTCGAACGGATCAGCGCGATGAGCACCTTCGTCGTCGCCGGCAGGGTGGGTGCCACGGTCGGCGAGCTGCAGCAGTCCGCGTACTCGGCCGAGGCCGAGCTCGAGTTCGGGATCGACCGCATCGTCGCGGGCGTCGAGGCTCTCGTGGCCTGAGACCGTCCGACCCTCACGGGCCCAGGCTGACGACGCCACCGATCTCGGTGCCGATCCGGGCGACGTCGGCATCCGAGACCCGCCAGGGCCCTCCTGTCGCGATGATCGAGATCGTCCCGTTGGACGGAGCGACGACGAGGGTGCCGTACGCGACGATCCTCGACGGGTCGAGCTGCGTCGCGTCGACGCCGGGGCACCAGTCGGGGGCCACGAAGCTGGCCGGCACGGAGTCGTGCGGAGCGAGCGTCGCCTGGAGGCCCCGTTCGAAGCCGACGGTCTCGGCCACCACGACGCCGCCCTGCACGAGGTGGACAGCGCCCCCGTCGGCGTCGATCGTGACCGACGAAGCGGTCCCGTTGACGAGGGACAGCGACAGGTCCGGGGTCTTGTCCTCGGGCAGGGCCCCGGTCGAACCGGCGACGAGCCGCAGCCCGGCCTCGACGACCAGGTGGTCCGGGACCGCCGCACCGCACGCGAACGAGGACGCGTCGACACTGTCGGTGACCTCCAGCGAGAAGGGCGCCGAGACGATGCTGACCGGCGTGCCATTGGTACCGTCCCAGGTGTCGAGCGCGTCAGGCCCGGCCAGCTCGTCGACCTGGAGCACGCGATAGGCCGTGTAGGTCCCCGCCGGGACGACGGAGGTCCCGTCGTCCTCCCCACCCGTGCACACCTGGGCCCCTGCGACGCCCAGCACCTGTGACTCGCCAGGTCCCACGTCGACAGGGACGAGGGGCTGCCCCTCCATCAGCGTCATGGCGACCACCCGACCGTCCTGGACCAGCACCGTGCGCGCCGACCCGTTGGAGGCGGCGAAGAACGGGGTGTCGGAGACGTTCGTGACCTCGACCTCCCAGGGGTTGACGTCGGAGAGGGTGAGCGTCGTCGTCGGGACGATGTCGCTCTCGGGCGTGCCGCACCGGACGGTGTCGCCCGCGAGGGGGCCAGACGCGACCGGCGCTTCCGCGGGCCCCGTGGCGTCCGGCCGGATCGCGGACCGCTCCACGGCGCCCGCGGTCAGGGCGACGGCGAGCGCGAGGCCGCCGACCCCGCCCGCGAGGGCGGTCCGACGTCGGCGCCTCGAGCGGTGCACCCGCAGGACGACGTCCTCGGGGGCCGGGCCGACGGTGTCGTGCGCCACGGTCTCGCTCAGTGCGTGCAGCTCGTCGTCGATCCTCGTCATGAGTCAGCGCTCCGGGAGTTGGTGGGTCGGGAGAGGAGGGGGAGGACGGTCAGGTCCTCGTCGTGGGTGACCGCGCCGTCGTCCAACGGGCCGAGGACGGACTCCAGCTTGGCGACCGCGTGGTGGAGGTAGCGCTTGACCGTTCCGGGATGGAGCTTCATCCGCTCGGCCGTCTGCGGGACGGTCAGGTCGTCGAAGTACCGCAGGACGATGCACGCACGCTCCTGGGTCGAGAGGGACGCGAGCGCCGACCGGATGTCCGTGGCCTGCTCGACGTCGGCGTGCTGCTCGTGGCGCTCCGGTGTCGCGAACAGGTGCCGGACCCCTGCCCACCGTCGAGACCTGCGGTAGGAGTCGATGTGCAGGGTGAGGATCGTCCGCCGGACGTAGGCCTCCATCGCGTCGGGCGGACCGGCGTCCCGCACGCGGACGAACACCTTCACGAACGCCTCCTGCACGAGGTCCTCCGCTGCCCCCCTGTCCCCCACGAGCAGGTAGGCGTAGCCGACCAGGGCTGGTCCACGCGCACGGACGAGCTCCGTCAGGCGCGCGTCGGCTGCGTGCACGCGCCGTCCCTCGCTGGGGGTGGTGCTCGACATGTGGCTCCTCGGGGTGGACGAACTATCCTCTCGTCACCGGAGACGAACAGGTCCGTCAGAACGTTGTAGCGGGCGAGGGTGGATTCGTGGGGTGATCCGACAGGAGGCCGGCGGACGGGAGGACCAGTGGTGCACCGATGACGGCACGGCCGACGGTCGGAAGGTGCCCGCTCGCCGTGGTCGCCCAGGCGCTCCTGACTCTGGCAGGGGTCCTCTATGCGGGGGTCGTCCTGGAAGCGGTGGTCGGGTGGCCCCTCGACCCGGCTCGCTCCTACCTGTCCGAGCTCGCGGCGCTCGACCAGCCGACGTCGGGGCTCTTCCGGTCGACCGACCTCGTCGCGGGGGTCCTCGTCGTCACGGGTCTCGTCCTGCTCGTGCTCGCGCACCGGCGTCGCCGTGCGCTCGGCCACCCCGCCGCGAGCCTCGCGCAGTGCATCACGGCATGGGCGCTGGTGGGGTTCGGGGTCGCTACCGTGGCCGACGCCCTGCTGCCGCTCGACTGCGCGCTGTCGCTGGGGGAGTGCGCCGCGCGCGAGGACGCGGGGTCCGTGAGCCTCGCTCACCAGGCGCACACGTACTCGTCCGTGGCGTCGGGCGTGGGGTCGTTCGTCGCGAGCGCGGGGGTCGTGGGGCTCGCACGTGCCCGACGGCGCAGCCTCCTGGGGCTCTCGGCGCGCCTCGCGGGCGCGCTGGGACCCGTCCTGGGGGTCGCGACGGGGGCGATCGGCCTGTTCGGCAGCCCGCTGCCCGTGGGGACGGGGATCGTGCAGCGCGTCCAGGTCGTGGCGTTCGCGGTCGTGCTCGTGCTCGCGGCGCAGGTCCTGGCGGCCCCGCAGCGTCCGCGGCGCCCCCGGTCGTCTCGCCGACCTCCGCCTGCCGCGCCCGTCCACGCCCTCGCCGAGGCAGGTCCCCGGCGCGCGTGATGGACTGGGGCGCATGATCCCGGCGACCGCGGCACCGCCCCCCGGCACGTGGGTCGTCCTGCCCGGTCTCCTGCTCGCCCCCTCCGACATGGAGCCCGTCGCCCGCGTGCTGCGCGAGCAGTTCCCGGCCGCGACCGTCCTCGTCCTCGACTCGTGGGAGACCGCGGTCACCGCGCCCGTGGCGAGCATCCGGGCGGCGTTGGGCCTGTCCGGTCGGCACGCACCTGCCAGCATCGGCCTCGTGGGCCACAGCGTGGGCGGGCTGGCCGCGATCGAGTGGGCGCTGACGCACCCCGACGAGCTCGGTGCGGTCCTCCTGCTCGACCCGACGACGCCGTTCCTGCCGCGCAGCCCCGAGCGTCCCGCCCCGGTCGGGCTCACCCTGCTCGCCGAGCGCCTGATCCATGCCGGGGGCGCCCTGCTCTCGCGCTGCCGGGCGGTGACGAGACGCGGAGCCTCGCTGCGTCGTCGGGCCTGGTACGACGGGACGCACCGCCCCGACCCCATGCCCGACGACGAGGCCGCGCGCCGGTACGGCACCCCCGAGGGATGGCGGCTCATGGTGGGGCAGTACGAGCAGAGCTGGGCCCAGGCAGAACGCGTCACCCGCCTCTTCGCGGCCCGTGCCGACGCCCTGGAGCGGTTGGCGGTCCGGCCCGTCCAGCTCGTCGGGTGGGGACGACGCGGTCAGGGCCCGTTCCTGCGGGAGGCGCGCGAGCTCGGCGCGCACCTCGGGGCGAGGGTCTACGGCCTCCCGGGTGAAGGGCACCTGTTCCCGCTCACGAGGCCCGACGTCGTCGCGCAGGTCCTGCGCGGTCAGGTGCCCGAGGGGGCGCTCGCCCCTGATCCGGGGGCGGCCTTCCGGTGAGGCGCTGCTACCAGCCGGCCGCGTACTCGAAGTGCCAGGGCTCGGGCTTGGAGCCGCCGGGACGGGCCCAGCTGGGGTTGTCCCAGCCGAAGAGCGGGGCGTTCGCGCGCAGCCACTTGTACTGGGCGGAGCCCGGGCTCGACGCGGGAGCCGCCAGGTCCACCGCGAGACCCCAACCGTGGTTGGAGGTCCCCGGCACGGCTGCGAGGCCGGGCTTCGCCGCGCGCGTCGAGACCTGCTGCCCGTAGGAGCGGTACGAGTCCGTCATGGGGATCGAGCTGCCGAAGCGCTGCGCGTACGCGGCAGACAGCTCCTCGAACATGGCGGCAGCGTCGCAGCGCAGCATGTGGCCCGACGCGAACGACAGCGAGGTCATCGCCGACGACGGGATCCTGCCGTTGGAGTAGCTCGACGATCCGCACTGGGCCAGCAGGGTCGCGGCACGCACGCGACGCTCGGCCGCGAGCTCCTGCGGTGTGGCGGGGGCCGGGGTGACGACCGCGGACGCGATCTCCCCGTAGTCCCCGCGCTGGATCGCGAACTGCTCCATGGCCCGTTCGATGTCCTCGCCCGTCACGGGTGCCGCGCCGCCCTCGCCGACCGTCAGGTCGGCGACCGTGGTGCTGTCCTCGAGCGACGTGCGCTCGGACGAGCGGGACGCGCGCTGCGAGCCCTCGCTGCGCTGGGCGAGCATGCTGTCGGTGAGTGCGAGGAGCTGAGCACGGGCGGCTTCGAGGGCCTGCGGGTTCCCGGCGACGGCTGCGTCGGCGTCGGTGCCCGCGAGGAGGGCCTGAGCGCGTTCCAGCAGCTCGTCCTCCCCCGAGGGGCCCTGCTCGGCGAGCGTCGTCGTGCTGTCGTTCTCGTCGTCGGCCAGGTCAGAGCGCTGCCCACCGGGGGCGAGGTCTCCCGACGCCGTACCCGGCACGATCATGGGCACGCACGCCAGCGCACCGACGAACGCGACGCCCGTCGCGGCGCGCGCCACGAGGCGGGACCCGAACAGGGTGCCGCGGGCCGGGGTCTGGGGCGCGACGGGGGTCGCGCCGGTCGCCGGGGCGCCCGACCGGCGGTCGCGGCGGCTGAGCGGCGGGAAGATCACGTCGGCCGCGGGAGCGGCCGCGTCCACGGCTGCGGGGGCGACCACAGGAGTGGGGACCGAGCGCAGCGGCGTCGGCGCAGGGACCAGGACCACGGGGATCTCGCCGGACGGGGTCTGCATCGAGCCGACCGGCTCGGGGGCCGCGCGGCGGATGCCCGTGGGCGGGAAGGGGAAGGCGCACGGGGTCGCTGCGGTCGCAGCGTCCGCAGGGGCCGGCGCGACCTGGGCGAACGCGCTGGTCCGCGGGGCGACGGGGGCCGCCTCGGCGACCGGCGTGAAGGGAGCGGTGTGCGCGGCGTGGGCTGCCGGGACCGTGGGGGCGGCCTGGGACGCAGCGAACGTCGCGGGGCGACCGGCCGTGTGGCGGTGCGGGACCGGCGCGTGCTCGGGGCGGGAGCGGTTGTCGAGTCCGGCGGCAGCGAGCTCGCGTGCTCGAAGCTCGGCCTGACGTTGACGTCGCGTGGGGGTCGGTGCGGCGCCGTGCGGGCGCTGCTGGACCGGTGCGGACGTTTCCACCTGACGGGACTCCTGTGCTCTCGGACGGCCTCCGGCAGGAGGTCGGGGTACTGACTTCGTGGTGCGGGAGCCAGTGGTCGTTGCCGTCCGTCGTGCGCCCGATCGCGGCCTACGTTACTCGTTCGTTATCCGTCTGTGTGACGCCCCCGACACCTGAGACGGCATGGACGGCACCGTGGTGCGGAAAACTCGTCCGGACGAGCCACCCACCGGAACTGCGCCCCCGGTCACGCCGTGTCCGGAACGCGAGGGTTGGCCAGGTGCGTCCCCGCGGGCTCAGCCACGACCCGACGGGCGCACGAACGGGAACGCGAGCGTCTCGCGGATGCTCGCCCCGATGAGCATCATGTACACCCGGTCCACCCCGATCCCGAGGCCGCCCGTGGGCGGCATCGCGAACTCCAGGGCGGACAGGAACTCCTCGTCGACCTCCATGGCCTCGGGGTCGCCGGCGGCGGCGAGCAGCGACTGCTGCGTGAGGCGCTCGCGCTGGTCCACGGGGTCGATCAGCTCGGAGTAGGCCGTCCCGAGCTCGGCGCCGAACGCCACGAGGTCCCAGCGCTCGGCGAGCCGCGGGTCCCGGCGGTGCGTGCGCGTCAGGGGCGAGGTCTCGAGGGGGAAGTCGGTGTAGAAGGTCGGCTCGACGGTCTGCCCCTCCACGAACGCGTCGTACAGCTCGGTGACGATCGCGCCGTGCGTCGCGTCCGGGACGATGTGCACCCCGCGTTCGCTGCAGATCGCCTGGAGCGTGGTCAGCGGGGTGTCGGGGGTGACCTCCTGGCCGACGGCCCGGGACACGGCCCCGTGCACGGTGCGGACCGGCCACTCGCCGTCGAGCCGGACGACCGTCCCGTCCGCCCGGCGCGAGACGGGCTCGCCGTGCACCGCGATCGCCGCCTCGATGACGAGCTCGCGCGTGAGCTCGCGCATCGTCGTGTAGTCGCCGTAGGCCTGGTACGCCTCGAGCGACGTGAACTCGGGGTTGTGGGTCGCGTCCACGCCCTCGTTGCGGAAGTTGCGGCCCAGCTCGAAGACCCGCCCGACGCCACCGATCGCGAGCCGCTTGAGGAACAGCTCGGGCGCGATGCGCAGGTACAGGTCCAGGTCGTACGCGTTGATGTGCGTCGTGAAGGGCCGGGCGTTGGCGCCGCCGTGCACGCGCTGGAGGATCGGGGTCTCGACCTCGATGAAGTCGCGGGCCGCGAGCGACTCGCGCAGCGACCGCACGGCGGCGCTCCGCCCCCGCAGGATCTGCGCCGTGCGGGTGTCGAGGGCCAGCTCCATGTGCTTGAGCCGCACCTTGGCCTCGGCGTCCGCGAGCCCGCGGTGCTTGTCGGGCGGCGACGTCAGGGCCTTGGACGCCATGCACCAGGCCGTGCCGTGCAGCGACAGCTCGCCACGACGGCTCCGGGTCAGGTCTCCCGTGACGCTCACCTGGTCGCCCAGGTCCACGGCCCGGCGCCACAGCGCGAGGTCCGGGCCGGGGCGGTCCGCGGTGAACATGACCTGGATCTCGTCGGTGCCCTCGCGCAGGTCCGCGAAGATCACGCCGCCGTGGTCGCGCAGCCGCACCACCCGCCCGACGACGGACAGGTCGGCCGGGGCGTCCACCGTGCCCGGGGCGCCCACCGTGCCCGGGGCGTCCACCGTGCCCGGTGAGGCGTCGGCCCCGACCGGTGCGGCGCCGTCGGGCCGGGACGTCGCCGCGGGGGAGCCGGGCGACGCGAGCCACGTGCCGATCCGGACGGCCTCGCCGACCGAGACCGTGCGCGGGACCGACACGGGGTAGGGCTCCATGCCCGCCGCCCGCAGGACCTCGAGCTTGGCGTGCCGCATGGCCTGCTGCTCGGTCAGGCGGCGCGTCGGCGCGGACACCGTGAGCAGCGCGGTCTCCTGCGCCCGCACGGCCTCGGCGAAGGCCGCGGAGACCTCGGGCCGGTGAAGGTCCGGCGACCGGTCCCGGCGGTGGAACAGGTTCGGGGTGTTCGGCAGGAAGCCCTCGGCCTGCCCCACCGCGAGGATGACCTGCGTGAGCTGGCTCGCGTTCTGGTAGCAGAGCAGGCGCGGCTTCCAGTCCGGCAGGTACTTCTCGTTCGACCGGTACAGCGAGTCGAGCTGCCAGAACCGTGAGGCGACCAGCAGGACGCGACGGTTGAACCGCTGCACAGGCGTCGCGCCGATCCGCGACCCCTGCTCGAACGACCCGCGGAACATCGCGAAGTTCAACGAGACCCTGTCGATCCCCGTGCCGCGCCCGGCCGCGACCAGCTCGGTGACCATGAGCTCGGTCACGCCGCTCACCGCCTGCGGGTGGCGCCGCATGACGTCGAGCGACAGGCCCCTGCGGCCCCACGGCACGAACGACAGCAGGCCGCGCGGGTTCCCGTCGGCGTCGTGCGCGGAGACGATCATCTCGCGCGGGTCGGCCGCGTCCCCGAGGCGGCTCAGCGACATCGAGAAGCCGCGCTCCTCGCCGTGCCGCCACTCGTCGGCCGCGGCGACCAGCGCCGCGAGCTCGTCCTCCGGGATCTCGGCCTGGCGGCGGACCAGGACCCGGTAGCCCTCGCGGGCCGGGCGGGCGACGGCGTGCCGCACCGACCGCATCGCGGGGCCGTCGAGCGTGAACGTCCGCGTGTTGATGATCGCCTCGTCGCCGAGCGCGATCGGGTGCAGGTCCACCGCCTGGAACGCCTTGGCGCCCAGCTCGCTCGTCGACAGCACCGCGGGCACCCACCCGAAGCGCCGGGCGTGCGAGCGCCACTGCTCGATCGCGTCGGGCCAGCTCGCCCGGTCACCGATCGGGTCGCCCGCCGCGAGGCACACGCCCGAGACGACCCGGTAGGACACGGCCGCGCGCTCGTCCTGGGAGAAGATCGCGCTGCGGTCCCAGCGCGTCGCGAAGTACTCCAGGGAGTCGTCGCTCGGGTGCTCGAGCAGGAGCCTGCGGACAGCGAGCTCGTCCGCGGCCTCGACCTTGGCGTCGTGCGGCGTGGACCGCATGAAGACCGCGATCGCGAGCACCAGCGCCAGGGCCGAGACCAGGCCGGCGACGAGCGCGAGCCACGCCGGCCCCGCACCGTCCGCGTGGAGCGGGTAGTCGCTGGGCCGTAGCCCCATCGCGACCGACAGGCTCCAGTTCACCCGGTTGCGGATCCCGTGCAGCGTGTTCGGGAAGACCTCGAGCAGGAGGAAGGTGAGCGACGCGGAGACCGCTACCCCGCCCACCAGCACGAGGATCGCGCGCCACCACGCGCCCTTGCTGACCCGGGCAGGGAACGCGAACCGGGCCGCGACCAGCAGCACCACGGCCGACACCGCCACGACCCACGACGCGATCTCCAGGGGAGACAGCACCAGGCCGTCGGCCCGCAGGGCCTCCTTGTCGTCGTCGAAGACCCACAGCAGGCCCACCGCGAGCCCCAGCACCGCGACCGGGAACTGCCACACGAGCACGACGAACCACAGGGCCGCGCGCTGCCGCCGCAGGAGACCGCTCGCGATGACCCCCACCAGGACCACCGAGAACACGCTCGGGAACGTCGGGAGGTTCAGCACCGCGAGCCAGTCGCTCACGGTCCGCACGAACCCCGGGGCGAACAGGAGCAGGACCAGGGCGAGCACGAGCCAGAAGGCGACTGCCTGGACGATCCTCCCCGTCCACGACGCGACCGCCTCCGCCCACGGCGGGGCGGTCGTGCGGGAGGGAGTGGTCGAGCGGGGCATGGGTGCTCCTCGGTGCAGGTCGGTGACCTCATTCAAGCGCAGGAGCGGGGTGGACGTGAGGTGGGACGGCAGCGGCCCCGCCCACCGCCGGGAGATTCCCGGGGTGGACGGGGCCGTGGCCACCGTGGAACGGCTCAGTGGTCCCAGAACACCGAGCACGCGCCGACGATGGAGTCACCGGCGAGGTCGACCGTCCGCATGAGGTCGACAGAGCGGACCAGTGCCCACCAGACACGGGGTGAGTCGACCCACCGCGACCGGACGTCCCCGTAGATCGCGGAGCTCGCGGCCGGGGCCGTGTCGGCGGCCAGGGCGAGGAGGTCCCCGTCGAGGGCGAGGGACGTCGCGTCGGACGCCCCCTCGACGCCGTTCATGACGTCGAAGTAGGCCGTGCAGACGGCCTCGTCCGTGCTCGCCGGAGGCTCGGCCGGTGTCCCGCCGTCGACCACCTGGAGGGTGAAGGTCGGCGTGCCGCCGGAGTCGTCGAGGGTCACGGAGTAGGTGCCGACCAGTCGGGCGAACGACTGGCCGTCCTCCGGGTGGTCCATGAACTTCTTCCCGCCGCGGACGATCAGCGCCCAGCCGTCGTCGCTGGTCGCGCGGGACCGCTCCCCGATGTCGTCGTCGGGGGTGACGGTGATCGTCAGCTCACCGTCAGGTCCCTCCCCGACCGGGTAGGACGCCTCGTCGACGAAGAGGTCGACGGCGGCTGGAGCGCCCGCCGCCGCGGCCTCCCGCAGCGCCTCGAAGACGGGCGAGGTGTCCGCGTACAGGACGTCCCGGACGACGACCGGTGCGGGCTCGGGCGTGACCGTGAGCGGGACCGGGGCGCCGACGAGCCACCCGTCGAACAGGGTCCCGGTCGTCTGGGCGCCCCAGGTCCCGTCCTGGCCCAGGGCCGAGTAGCCCGTGAGCGGGAGGCGGTGCAGCGCGAAGACCTCGTAGTCGCCCGCGGGGAGCGGGGTGGGGGTGCCGGCCGGGTCGCACGCCGCGACCGCTGCGACGCCGACCTCCCAGGAGGCCGAGGAGCCCGCTGCGGGGGTCGCCTCGCCCGTGCTCTGCGCGGCGGGCAGCGAGGAGCTGACGATCACGCCGTCCTGGGCGACCACGTAGGCGCCGGTGGCCGAGTCGACGTAGCGCAGGCGTGCGTCGCCGTCGAAGGTCAGGACGACCGGTGCGACCGCCGAGGTGGCGGTCCGCACCGTGAGGTCCGGCACCCCGACGGTCAGGTGGGCGGGGAGGTCGTCGCCCGTCGGTGCCGGGGCAGGCTGCCGGCACGCGAGGGCCGCGTCCGTGATGCCCGGGGGGAACGTCGGGGTCTCGTCCGGCGCGACCGGCGTCTCGGAGGGCTTCGGCGCCGGCGCGGGCGACTCCGCCGGGGCGACGGGAGCGGGCTGCGTGACCTGGGGCAGCGAGAAGGCCGCGATGCCGAGCGCGCTGACGACGCACGCCGTGGTCGCCCCGAGGGCGGCCTTCTTCGCGGCCCGACGGCGGTGCGTGCGCCGCCGGACGACGTCGAGGTGGGTGCCGATCCCGGAGAGGGACGCGTCGTCGACCAGGTCGCGCAGCGCGCGCCCGATGCCGTCCTCGTGGTTCGCGGGGCCGTTGTCGGTGGTGCTCACTTCGGGTTCCTCCCGTTCGCCGTGCTCGGTGATGCCTCGACGGGGCGCGTCGAGGAGAGATCCGGTGCGACGACCGTGGTCGTGCGCGGTGCGGGGACCGGGGCCGCGGCGACCGGAGGCGTCGCCCCGAGAGTCCGCTGCATGACGACCATCGCGTCGGACAGGTGTCGCTTGACGGTCCCCTCGGCGCACCCGAGGTCCTCGGCGATGCGTGGGACCGTCTGGTCCTCGTAGTAGCGGAGCACGACGCACGCGCGCTGGCGAGGCGTCAGCCCCGCGAGCGCCCTGGCGGTGTCCGCACGGGCGGAGGCCGGCGACTCCGGCCCGGGCACGGAGTCGCTCCGCGCGACGACGTGCCGCAGCCCGAGCCAGTGCCGCCGTCGCCGGTAGCCGTCGAGGTAGAGCGTGAGGATCGTCCTACGCACGTACGCCTCGAGGTGCGTGACGGTGGGACCGTCGTGCCCTGCGGCGTCCTCGAGCGCGAAGAGGCGGGTCCCGCTCCCGGTCGCGACGGACGTGCTCTGCCGTGCCGCTGCCGGGCCCCTCCCGCGCAGCCTCGAGAACACCTTGACGAGTGCGTCCTGCACCACGTCCTCCGCGTCACGCCTGTTCCCGCACAGCAGGTAGGCGTACTCCACGAGCGCCGTCCCGCGCTGTGTCGTCAGCGCGGCGAGCTCGTCTTCCCAGTCGGCCACCGTTCCCCCTTCGTTCCTTCGCCCGACCGCCCGTGGTGGGCGGTGTCACTGATCATGACGGTCGGCGTCGTCGGATCGTTGGGGGTGAAGTCGGACGTGCCTCGTCGCGCCGTCCTGCCCGTCGCGTGACCCATGCCACACATGGCTAGACTCGGGCGCATCCTCCGGGGGTGCCGGGGGCCAGCCGGTGACCCCGGTCCAGCAGTCGTCAAGGAGGACGGATGCTCACGCTCAGCTCCACCAGTCTCACGATCGTCGCGGTGATCGGGGCCATAGGCCTCGCTGCGCTCGTCTTCGCGTTCGTCCTCAGACGCCAGGTCCTGGCCGCCCCGGAGGGCACCGCGAAGATGCAGGACATCGCCCAGGCCATCCAGGAAGGGGCGTCGGCCTACCTCAACCGGCAGTTCCGGACCCTGGCCCTGTTCGCGGTGATCGTGTTCGGACTGCTGTTCCTCCTGCCCGGCGACGCCGGGATCAAGGTCGGCCGGTCGGTCGCGTTCCTCGTCGGTGCCGGGTTCTCGGCGTGCATCGGCTACCTGGGCATGTGGCTCGCGGTGCGCGCCAACGTGCGCGTCGCGGCGGCTGCGACCCGGCCAGGCGGCCGGGCGGAGGGCGCGCGCGTCGCCTTCCGCACCGGGGGCGTGGTGGGGATGTCCGTCGTGGGTTTAGGCCTGCTCGGTGCGGCCGGCGTGGTGCTGCTGTACCGAGGGGACGCTCCGGCTGTGCTCGAGGGGTTCGGGTTCGGGGCTGCACTGCTCGCGATGTTCATGCGCGTCGGAGGCGGGATCTTCACCAAGGCGGCGGACGTCGGTGCGGACCTGGTGGGCAAGGTCGAGCAGGGGATCCCCGAGGATGACCCGCGCAACGCGGCGACCATCGCGGACAACGTCGGGGACAACGTGGGGGACTGCGCGGGCATGGCCGCGGACCTCTTCGAGTCGTACGCCGTCATGCTCGTCGCGGCCCTCATCCTGGGCAAGGCCGCCATGGGGGAGCAGGGGCTCGTCTTCCCGCTGATCGTCACGGCGATCGGTGCGTTCGTCGCGGTGCTGGGCGTGTTCATCACGCGCGTGCGCGGCGACGAGAACGGTCTGCGGTCCATCTACCGCGGCTTCTACCTCTCGGCGCTCCTGGGCGCGGTCCTCGCGGGCGTCGCGGCGTTCGTGTACCTGCCGTCGTCGTTCTCCGAGCTGTCGGGCACGGCGGACCTGGGCGACGTCACGAGCGACCCGCGCGTGGTCGCGGCGCTCGCGGTCCTCATCGGCGTGGTCCTGGCGGGCGTCATCCTGTGGGTCACGGGCTACTTCACGGGCACGACGTCGAAGCCCACCCTCCATGTCGCGGCCACCTCGCGCACGGGTGCGGCCACGGTCGTCCTGTCCGGGATCGGGGTCGGGTTCGAGTCCGCGGTGTACACCGCGGGCATCATCGCGGCGGCGATCTGCGGCGTCTTCCTCATCGCGGGCGGGTCGGTCTGGCTGTCGTTGTTCCTCATCGCGCTCGCGGGCTGCGGGCTGCTGACGACCGTGGGCGTGATCGTCGCGATGGACACGTTCGGCCCGGTGTCGGACAACGCGCAGGGCATCTACGAGATGTCCGTCGGGGAGGCGGGCGACGGAAACCCGGAGGCCGCGCAGATCCTCACGGACCTCGACGCCGTGGGCAACACGACCAAGGCCATCACCAAGGGCATCGCGATCGCGACCGCGGTCCTCGCCGCGACCGCGCTGTTCGGGTCCTACGCGGACGCGGTGGGCGGTGCGCTCGCCGACATCACCGACCCGGGCACGGGCTTCGTCGTGTCGATGCTCGAGTACTCGATCATCTCGCCCATCACGCTCGTCGGGGTCATCCTGGGGGCCGCGACGGTGTTCCTGTTCTCGGGCCTCGCGGTCGACGCCGTGACGCGTGCGGCCGGCGCGATCGTCTACGAGGTGCGCCGCCAGTTCCGCGAGCACCCCGGGATCATGACGTACGACGAGCGCCCCGAGTACGGCAAGGTCGTCGACATCTGCACGCGCGACTCGCTCCGCGAGCTCGCGACGCCCGGCCTGCTGGCCGCGTTCGCGCCCATCGCGGTGGGCTTCGGTCTGGGGGTGGGTCCGCTCGCGGGGTTCCTTGCGGGGGCCATCGGTGCGGGCGTGCTCATGGCGGTCTTCCTGGCGAACTCGGGCGGCGCGTGGGACAACGCGAAGAAGATCGTCGAGGACGGCGCGTACGGCGGCAAGGGGTCGCCCGCGCACGAGGCGACCATCGTGGGGGACACCGTGGGCGACCCGTTCAAGGACACGGCCGGCCCGGCGATCAACCCTCTGCTCAAGGTCATGAACCTGGTCGCGGTGCTCATCGCGCCCGCGGTCGTGGTCCTGAGCGTGCCCGAGGACGCCAACCACGTCCTGCGCATCGGCATCGCGGTGGTCGCGGCGGGCATCGCGTTCGGCGCGGTCATCCTGTCGAGGCTGCGCGCCGCGCGGGTGGACCGCGAGCAGATGGCGGAGGAGCCGCAGGCGGTGCGTGCGAGCTGAGGCTCGTGCGCCGGCGCGTCAGGAGCGGGCGGGGCGATCACCCGGCCCGCGCCTGACGCGCCGCTCACCGGCTCAGCCCAGCACCGGCCACGCCGTGCCCACCGCGAACGCCGCGACCACGACGGCGAGCGAGGTCGCGAGCAGCACGACGTCGCCCGCACCGAACGCCAGGTGCGCGAGGCGGATGCGGCGACCGGCGTCGTCGCGCCGCTCGGTCGTGAACCCCTTGGTCTCGAGGGCCTCGACCGTGGTCCGCGTCCGCTTGGCCGTGTTGAGCATGAGCGGGTAGAACGACTCGACGACGATGAGCGAGACCCGCCTCGCGGTGCGCCAGCCGAGCAGGCCGTGCCGGGTCGCGCGTGGTCCGCGCAGGCGGTGGCCGTCGACGATCGTGTGGAACTCGTCGATCAGCAGCGGCAGCATCCGGTAGCCGTAGCTGACCCCGAAGCCCAGCATCGCGGGGGCGTGCAGCGCGAGGAGGGCGTCGGAGAGCTTCTCGGGGTCGAGCGAGACGAACGCGGCCATGCTCACGAGCGAGACCGTGCCGAGCTTGAGCGTGATGACCGCGAGCCCGTGGATCGCGGTCGCGTCGCCCTGGAGGAACCAGACGAGCGCCAGCAGGTAGAGGCACTGCCCTGCGATCCCGAGCGCGAACACCCCGAGCAGGAGGGGCCCGATCCTCGCCGCGAGCGCGGTGCCCGCCGCGATCACGGACAGGATCGCGAGCACCGTGAGGTCGTACGTGAACCACGGGGCCAGCCCGCACAGGGCGTACCAGAAGAGCACCGCGCGGGGGTCGCGCCGGGCGAGGAACCCGCCGCGCGTCGCGTAGGCGACGCGCATGAGCTCGAGCTTGATCCACTCGAGCGAGAGCCGTTCGCCGTCGGCCCGGCGGAGCCGCGAGGACCGCCCGCGCCCGGCGCCGGTCGGAGGGGGAGCGTCGGTGCGTGGTGCCGAGCGCGGGGGGACCTCCGCGGACAGCGTGGTCGTGGCGCCGGTGCTGCTCACGAGAGCCTCCCGTCGGTACGTGCGGTCGTGTCGGGGGTCGTGGACCGCAGGGACAGCCGGGCCACGAGCTCGGGCACCGACAGCGGGACGGGCTCCAGCCCGAGGGCCGCCCCGAGCTGGACGACCTGTGGCGGGACGAGCCGGGCCTGGCGCAGGAGGTCCTGGCGCGAGAAGAGGGTCCGGGGATCGGTGTCGGCGATGACCCGACCCTGGTCGAGGACGATCACCCGGTCCGCCCACTCGGCGACCAGGTGCATGTCGTGGGTCGCGATCACGGTGCACCGGATGTGCGCCGCGAGCGCCGCGAGCATGTCGATCACGTCGTCGCGGCTGCGCAGGTCGAGGCTCGACGTGGGTTCGTCGAGCAGCAGCAGGCGGGGCCGCATCGCGAGCCCGACGGCGAGCGTCGCCCGCCGTTGCTGGCCGCCGGACAGCAGCCGCCCGTCCCGGTCGGCGAGCGAGGTCAGGTCGACGCGGTCGAGCACCTCGGTCACGAGGGACGCCGTGCCGGGCACCCGTCGTCCGGCGGGGTGCATCGCGACGTCTGCCCGGACGGAGTCCTTGAGGAACATCTCCTCGGGGCGCTGGCACAGGTAGCAGACCGTGTCGGCGAGCTCGGCGGCCGAGACGGTCCGGGTGTCGGTCCCGTCGACGCTCACGCTGCCCGCGTCGGGCACGTCGAGGCCGGACAGGAGCTTGAGGAGGGTCGACTTCCCGGCACCGTTCGAGCCCACGAGCGCCACGCGCTCGCCCTCGTGCAGGTCCAGGTCGAGCCCGTCGATCACGACCGACCGGGGACCGGCGAGCGTGCGGTAGGCACGGGTGACCCGCTCGACGCGGGCGATGACGGGGCCGCGGTGCACGGCCGTCGCGACCGGGGCGCTGGTGCTCGGGTCGTCGGCCACCAGGCCGTCTGCCCCGGCGCTGTCCGTCGCCGCGCCCCCGACCGGGCCCTGCCCCAGCCCCGTCGCCGCCGGGCCGGCGAGCCGCCGGTCCCGCAGCCACCCGATCGCCGCGGGGACGGTCGAGGGCACCGGGCCGTGCGGCTCGAACGCCCGGGCGACCGCGGTGACCTGCGGGACCGGGATGTTCGCGGCCTCGAGGTCCTCGGTCCGCGCCAGGGCCTCGGCCACGGGCAGGTGCCAGCGGGGGAGCCCGTCAGCCATGAGGACCACCGACCGGGCGTAGCGGGCCACGAACTCGGCGTGGTGCTCGACCACGACGATCGTGATGCCGAGCTCCCGGTTGAGCCGCGACAGGTGCTCGTAGATCTCCTGGGCGCGGTGCGGGTCCACCTCGGCCACGGGCTCGTCGACCACGAGCACCGAGGGGGTCAGCGCGATCGCCCCCGCGATGGCCGTGAGGTGCTGCTGGCCCCCTGAGAGCTGCCAGGTGAACCGGTCGGCCAGCGACGTGATGTCGAGGGTCTCGAGCGCGGTCGTGGTGCGTTCCTCCCAGTCGACCAGGCCGAAGTTCACGGGGGCGAACGAGACGTCGTCGCGCACCGTGGGGCGCACGAGCTGGTTGCCGAAGTCCTGGAAGACGTACCCGACGCTGTGCGAGAGCTCGGCGACCCCCACCTCTGCCGTGTCCTGGCCCAGGACGTGGACCGAGCCCGCGAGGTCGCCCGACCAGAAGTGCGGGACCAGGCCGTTGAACGTCTTGCACAGCGTGGTCTTGCCGGACCCGTTGCCGCCGACCACGGCGACGAAGTCGCCCGCCTCGATCCGCAGGTCGACCCCGCGCAGCGTGTCCTCCTCGGCGCCCGGGTAGCGGAACGTGAGCCCGCGGACCTCGATCGCCAGGGCCGGCGCGGGCATCAGGCCTCGCCCCGGTCCGCTGCCTGCTGCTGCGAGGACGGGGTGAGCGGTGCACCCGCGTCGCGGCGCCGTCGGGCACGCAGGACCGCGACCAGCACGCACGCCCCGGCGACCGCGAGCGCGGCCACCGTCAGCGCGACCCAGAGGTAGGCCGTGCCGTACTCGTCGACGAAGTCGGGCTGGAACGCGCCCAGCGTCATGAGGCCGCCCTCGCGGCCCACGAACTCCTCCCACTGCGAGACCACGCCGATCGCCACGGCCCCGAGCAGCGCCAGGACACCGATGAGCCAGAACGGCGTGCCGCGCGGCCCGACGAGCCGCGGCGGGTTCTGGGGGTCGCGCGGGCGCAGGCCCATGAGCGGCTCGATCTTCCCGTAGAGGCGCGGAGCGAGCCACAGGGCCGGCAGGGCGCCGAACAGGACGCCCGTGACGAGCAGCGCCATGACGAGCTCGATCGACTCGGACACCAGCACCGCCTGGAACAACCCGTTCGACTCCTCGAGCGTCTCCGGGTCGATCCCGATCCCGACCTTGGCGAGGTCGATGAGCCCCGAGGAGACCTTGTCGATCGAGACCAGGGCGAGCGCCGCCGCGACGAGCTGGCGACGGTTGCGCGGGTCGCGCACGATGCAGCCCGCGACGTAGATGCCCAGCAGGAGCTGGAGGAAGCCCTCGAGCTCGCCCAGGCCGCCGAAGTCGCCGAGCAGCATGTCGGAGAAGACCATCTCGCCGAGCGGTGCGCCGATCGCGACCCACAGCGGGCAGAACAGTGCGGCGAGGACCACGGGGATGAACGCGAAGTACGCGACCTCGAGCTCGAACGGGCCGACCTCGATGCTCGGCACGATCCCGGTGACGATGTCGGAGACCCCGAACAGCGTCATCGAGAGCACGAGGATCATGAGCTTCTGGGAGCTGCTGATGCCGTCCGGGTCGTGCAGGCGGCGGCGCAGGGCGCTCACGGGGGCCGCCCGCCTCCGGGAGGACGAGGGGGGCGGGGACTGACGGGCCGGGGCGGTGGAGCTCGCGGAGCCGTTCATGGTGTGCCTTCCTGGGGCGGTCGGTGCTGCGGTCGGTGCTGCGGTGGGTGACAGGTCGTGCGGTGAGGGGGAAGGGCCTGGGCTGCCGGGTCAGCGGCCGTGCCGCGCGGGCGCCGCAGGCACAGCGGGCGCCCACAGCGTCAGGAGGTCCCCGACCTCGGCGATCACGTGGTCGGGCCGGAGGGCGCCGTCGGCCGCGTCGAGGGTCGCGTCGCTGCTCGACCCGCCGCGCACGAGCACGACGGTCCCGACGCCCGCACCGCGCGCGGCCAGGACGTCACGGTGGGGCTTGTCCCCGACGAACCACGCGGACCGGGGGTCGGCGTCGAGCGCGGTCAGGGCCGTGCGGGCCGTGACCGGGTCGGGCTTGCGGTGGCCGAGCTCGTCCGAGTAGACGTGCACGCCCACGAGGTGGTCGATCCCGAACGCCTCGAGCTCGTCGCGGACCGCTCGTCCGCAGACCGTGTTGGACACGATCGCGACGGGGACCCCGCCGGCGCGCGCGGCCTCGAGCACGTCGCGCACCCCCGGGCGCAGGGTCGGCAGGCTCTTGGAGCGCGCGTACTCGAGGATCAGCGCGTACGCCTCGGCGCGCAGCCAGTCCTCGATCCCGTCCCCGAGGTGGGCGAGGGCCGGGCCGACCAGCTCGACCCAGAAGGTCGTCGCGTCGATCTCCTCGACGTCCTCGACGAACCCGGCTGCGGGGTCCGCGGGAGTGCCCGCGGCGGGTGCCCCCTCGTGCCGGTCCTTCCAGGCGCGGTGGCGCACGCGCGCCCCGGCCACGGCCTCGACCGCCTCCTCGGGTGAGAGCGTGTACCCCGCGACGGCGAGCCGCTGCGAGAGGTGACGGCCGAACGCGAGGCGCGCCGCGTCGTCGGGCACCGAGGTCACGACGACGCCGCCGTGGTCGAGCAGGAGCGCCGACGGGCGTCCCGCGGGCGCGGGCGCCGCGGGCCGTGCGCTCGGCGCGCGCGTCTCGGCCCCCGTCGCCCCCGCCGCGTCGAGGGTGCTGTCGAGGGTGCTGGTGGGCGCGACGGGCTCCGACGCCCGCAGCAGGTCACCGATGCCCTCGGGGGTGTCGAGCACGGCGTCGGCCGTGTCGGTCACGGGGTAGGGCGGGACGTCGCTGTGGTGGCGCGTGAGGATCACGGCCCCCACGCCGGCGCGACGTCCGGCGACGACGTCGCGGTCGAGCGTGTCGCCCACGTACCAGGTCCGCCCGGGCGTCGTCCCGAGCGCACGCGCGGCCATCGTGATGATGCCCGGGTGCGGCTTGCGGAGGCCGACCTCGTCCGAGTAGACCTGCACGCCGAACGCCTCGTCGAGGCCGTGCGCGGCCAGCAGCGTGCGGTGCGCGCGGCCCGAGTGGGCGTTGGACACGATCCCGACCGTGACGCCGAGCTCGGTCGCGGTCGCGAGCAGCTCGGGGATCCCGGGGCGCACGGAGTGCTCGCTCAGGGTCGCGGTCAGCCGCGCCAGGAGCGTGCCCGCGCTGCCCGCGAGGACCTCGCGCTCGGCCGGTGGGAGGGGGGAGGCGAGGAAGTCGTGCCAGATCGTCCGGTGGTCCAGCTCGAGCGGTGCGAGGCGGCGGCTCGACGCGTTCTTCCAGTCCTTGAGGGCCTTGACGCCCCCGCGCAGCACGGGCTCGAGCGACTCGGGTGAGCGACGGTGGCCCGCGCGGCCGAGCACCTCGCTGAGGTGGGCCGCGAGCTCGCCGTAGCCCTCGGGGCGCTTGGTCGTCTGGAAGATCACGCCGCCGAAGTCGAGGAGCAGCGCGTCGGGCCGCACGCCCAGGCCGGGCGACGGGCGTCGGTCCGTCCCGCCGACCTCGACGGTCGGGAGCGTGGGCAGGGGGGCGTCGGCCGGGGCGTCGGTTGCGGCGGAGGGGACGGCGGAGGCGCCGGCGAGGGGCACGGGGCGAGGCAGGTCGGTCGTGGTCACAGTGGGACCGTAGGTACGGGGAGCGACGGCCCGGCGTCCCCCGGGTGTCCGGCGGGCGAACGCCGACCGAACATATGGAACGTTCCAGACCAGGGCGGTCCGGAGGGGAGAATGGACCGGTGAACCCCCGCCCGACCCTCCTCGACGTCGCCGCCCACGCAGGCGTCTCCAAGTCGCTCGTCTCGCTCGCCCTGCGCGGCGACCCGGGCGTGAGCGAGCGCACGCGCGAACGCATCCGGCGTGCGGCCGACGACCTCGGCTACCGCTCCAACGCCCTCGCGCGCAGCCTCAAGCAGGGCCGCACGATGCTCCTCGGGGCCGTCCTGTCGAGCCTCGACAACCCGTACCACACCGAGATCGTCACGGGCGTCGAGGAGGCCGCCCGCGAGGCGGGCTTCTCGGTGCTCCTCGTCCACGGGTCCCGCGACCGTGGGCACCTCGCGGGCCACCTCGACACGCTGCTGAGCCTCAACGTCGACGGGCTCGTGGTGATCAGCTCCTGGCTCGAGGAGGAGCACCTGCGCGCCGCCGCCCGCCGCGCACCCGTCGTGATGGTCGGGCGACCGCTGGGCGCGGTCGACGGCGTCGACACCGTGACCAACGACGACGCGCGGGGCGCGGCGCTCGCGGTCGACCACCTCGTGGGCCTCGGGCGCTCGCGGATCGCGCACGTGAGCGGGAGCGCCCGCCCCGCGGGCCTCGCACGGAGGGCCGGGTACGAGGCCGCCATGCGGCGCCACGGCCTGACCGAGGAGATCCGTGTCGTCGGCCCCGGCGTGCCGGTCGCGGACCTGGTCGAGGACGGCTACCGGGGAGTGTTCGCGCGCAACGACGTCGAGGCGTTCGACCTCCTGGACCACGCGCACGACCGGGGCCTGTGCGTGCCGCAGGACCTCGCGGTCGTCGGGTACGACGACTCGGCGCTCGCCCGGCGGGCCCGCCCCCGCCTCACGAGCGTCCACCAGCCGCGGGGGCGCATGGGGGAGCTCGCGGTCGAGCTGCTGCTCGAACGGCTGGGCGGTCGGGGCGAGGACCGGCACGAGGTGCTCGCCCCGCGCCTCGTGGTGCGCGGGTCGACCGTGCCGGGAGAGTCCCCGTCGGAGCGGTGACCCGGAGGTCCTCGACGGAGGCTCAGCGCCAGTGCTCGAGCAGCCGCGCCGTGGTCTCCGTCGCCCGGTCGAGGACGTCCTCGGTCCCGTAGGACGCTGCGGACAGCAGGGACGCGTCGATGAAGTGCCCCAGGAGGTCGACGTCGGTGACGTGCTCGTAGCCGCTCGCCTCGAGGACCGTCCTCAGGGCGGCGAGGAGGCGGGGTCGAGACGCTCGCAGGATGGGGCGCAGCGCGGGGTCGCGCATGGCGGTGAGCATCGGGTCGAGGCGGACGTCGACGACCGAGTCGTCGACGGTGGGCGCGTAGAACGTCTCGATGAGCAGGCGGGCGGTCGTGGTCGTCCCGCGGTCCCGTCGCACGAGGGTCTCGGCACGCTCGGTCGCGGCCGTGCAGCGCAGGTCCTCGGCGGCCTCGACGGCGGCCTTGACGAGCGAGGAGCTCGACGGGAAGTAGTACGAGGCCGATCCCTGAGGCACGCCCGAGGCCCGGGCGACCCGCCGGTGCGTGACCGCGCCGAACCCCTCGGAGATGAGCAGCCTGGCGGCAGCGTTGATCATGGCGCGCTGCCGGTCGTTGCTGCGCGTCTGGACGGGGGTCCGTGCGTCGTTGCTGCGCGGCCGCGCGCCGGGCGCGACCCGCCCGACCGTCCGGGTGGGCGCCGGTGGGGCCGTCCCGCCGGGGGACGGGTCGTCGTCGATGCGTGATCGTCCTCGGTGCGGGTCCCCCTGTGTCGCGTCCACGTGACCATCCTAGGGAGAAAAGGCGCAATCCGGTACGGCAGCGCACCAGCAGTAATTGATACGCCCGTATGGTTATCAGCGAGGACCGGGGTCGGGCCCGCTGCCTCACGACTCGTGGCCCCCGATGGTCGAGGTCGTCTTCATGTCCGGCCTCATCGCGCTCGGCCGTCACGCACACCGGGCTCGTCGTGGACACCATGGGCCGACCTCCGGTGGGCGGGGAGTTTCGGCGCACGGGCCCGAGCCCGCATCATGGAGGCATGAGTACCTCGTTCTTGCGCCCGACGGCGGCGCTCGCCGTCGTCGGACTCCTCGCCCTGGGAGCATGCTCGGACGGAGGCGGCGCCGCGACCCCCGCCTCGTCCCCGACGGCCACCCAGAGCACCGCCGACGCCGGCACGGACAGCGCCGCGGTCGACGCCGCGACCGACGCCGCCTCGGCCGCCGACGCGGAGGCTGCGGCAGCGGCCGCGGAGGGGACCGAGCCGGACCCCGCGGTCGACACGTCGTTCTGCGCGGAGGTCGAGGCGGCCTGGGCGGCAGCCAACACCGCGCAGGTCTCGATGAGCGTCGACCACCCGCGGACCCTCGTCACGGGCTTCGAGAACGCCCGCGTCGCGCTCACGAGCGTCGAGCCGCCCGCGGACGTCGCGGCCGACTGGAAGACCGTGACGTCGTACGTCTCGACGGCCGCCACGGCTCTCGCGAAGGCCGACAGCGACTCCCCGAAGGAGATCGTCAAGGCCCTCGACGACGCCGGCAAGGACCTGGACACCGACGCGATGACGGCCGCGTCGGCGCGTGTGACGGAGTACCTGGACACCACCTGCGGAGGGTGACCCGAGCCGGCCCGGCGTGCGGCGCGTGAGCAGGGTCGGGGGAGGATGGTCGTATGCCCCTCGGTGAACCCACGATCGACCCACACCTCCTGCCGCTCCTGCGCGACGACCTCGCGGCCGCCTCCTACACGGTCGACGGGGTCGAGGACTTCCTCGGCCCGCTCGCGTCCGCGGCCCTGCACCGTGAGCAGGCCGTGCCTGCGCTGCGAGTCGCTCGGGCTGCGCTCGACGACGCGACGGGAGCGACGCCGTCGGGCAGGAGGGAGCCTCGCGCGGTGCTCGCCGCGCTCTTCCTGCTGGGCCTCGAGGTCCGCCGCGCGGACCTCGACGCAGCCCTGCCCGGGGTGGGGACGGACGGCGCGGCGCGCCTCGGCCTCGTCGCTGCGGCGGGCGCCGGGCCCGACGACGGCGTCCGCGCCCTGCTCGACCTGCGCCCCTACGCCGCGGCCGACGCGGCCGGGCCGGTCGAGTGGTGGCTGGCCTCCGACCTGGGCGAGCTCGCGACCGGACGACGCCTCGCAGGAGACCACGTGCTGGGGGCGGGCGGGGCCTCGATCACGCTCGCACAGGTGACCATGCGCACTCCCGTGGGGCGGGTGCTCGACCTCGGGACCGGCTGCGGCATCCAGGCGCTGCACGCGTCGCGGCACGCGCGGTCGGTCGTCGCGACCGACATCTCCCGGCGTGCGCTGCGGTTCGCCGAGTTCAACGCGGCCCTCGACGGGGTGAGCCTGGACCTGCGCGAGGGCTCGATGCTCGACCCCGTCGCGGGCGAGCAGTTCGACCTCGTGGTCTCCAACCCGCCGTTCGTCATCACGCCGCGCGCCGCCGGGGCGGGGACCATCCCCGAGTACGAGTACCGCGACGGCGGCCGTGCGGGCGACGACCTGGTGCGCGACCTGGTGCTGGGCGTCGGGGACGTGCTCGCACCGGGTGGCGTCGCGCAGATGCTCGGCAACTGGGAGCACCGGCGCGGCGAGCCGTGGACCGAGCGCGTCGGGGCGTGGCTCGACGAGGCCGGGCTCGACGGGTGGGTCGTCCAGCGCGAGGTCCTGGACCCGGCCGAGTACGCCGAGACGTGGATCCGCGACGGCGGCACGACGCCCGAGCGTGAGCCCGCCGCGTGGGCAGCGTCGTACGAGGCGTGGCTCGACGACTTCGCGACGCGCGACGTCGAGGCCGTGGGGTTCGGGATCGTGACGCTCCGCAAGCCCGCCGATGGCCACGGCGTGAGCCTGCGCCGCCTCGAGGAGCACACGGGGTCGGTGCGCCAGCCGCTCGGCGGGCACCTCGCGGCCTCGCTCGCCGCGCACGACTGGCTCGAGGCCCGCGACGACGCCGCGCTCGCGTCGTCCCGGCTGTCCGTGGCGCCCGACGTGACCGAGGAGCGGTACCTGACGCCCGGCGCCGAGGACCCGAACGTCGTCATCGTGCGGCAGGGAGACGGCCTGGGACGTGGGCTCCAGGCGTCGACCGGGCTGGCCGCGCTCGTGGGCGCGAGCGACGGCGAGCTGACCGTGGGCCAGCTGATCGGGGCGATCGCGTCCCTGTTCGAGGTGCCGGTCGGGGACCTCGCGGGCGAGCTGCTGCCTGCGGTGCGGGGCCTCGTACGGGACGGGTTCCTGGTGCCTTGAGCCTCTCCGGCGCGAGGTGCCGAGCACGGGGTTGAGGTCGTCAACCGGGTGGTGGCGGCCTCAACCCCGTGCTCGACCGCGCGGAACCCCGTGCTCGACCGCGGCGACCGGAATGGCCGTGCGCCGGTCGCCGGGCCTGCCTAGGTTGAGCCCATGACCTCCCGCATCCAGCACACGACGTTCGACGCTCGCGACGCCTACGCGCAGTCGGTCTGGTGGTGCGGTGTCCTCGGCTACGTCGAGGACCCCGACGACCCCAACCTGCCGGGCCACGAGGAGTGCATGATCTTCCCGCCGGGCGGCACCGACGCCCCGGCCGAGTCTCGCGGACGCCTGCTGTTCATCGAGGTCCCGGAAGGCAAGGAGCTCAAGAACCGGCTCCATCTGGACCTGCGGCCCACCGACGCCACGCGCGAGCAGGAGGTCGAGCGCCTCCTCGGCCTGGGGGCCACGCAGCTCGCCGACCACCGGCGCCCCGACGGCTCGGGGTGGGTCACGCTCGCAGACCCCGAGGGCAACGAGCTCTGCATCCTGCGCAGCGACGCCGAGGTCTCGGCGCAGGTCTCGGCGCAGGCCGGCTGAGCCCGACCAGCGACCGGCCGCGACCGGCCGAGCACGGGGTTGTGGTCGTCATCCGAGCGATGACGGCCTCAACCCCGTGCTCGACCGCGCGGAACCCCGTGGCCGCCGACGAGGCGCGGGAACCCACCCTCCGCGCTAGTTTCAGGCCCATGGACCTCGAGCTCCGTCACCTGCGGCTCATCGTGGTCGTCGCGGCCCAGGGCAGCGTGACGCGGGCCGCGGCGGCCCTCGGGATCGCGCAGCCCGCCCTGACCGCGCAGCTCAACCGCATCGACCGCGCGCTCGGTGGGCAGGTCTTCACGCGCGACCAGCGCGGCGCCCACCCGACCGCGCTCGGCGAGCTCGTGCTGGGCAGGGCGCGCATGGTGCTGCCCGCCATGGAGTCCCTGCTCGACGACGTGCAGCAGCACGTGAACCGTGACGAGGACGGCCCGGGGACGCTGCGCGTCGGGACGGTGGCGAGCGCGCTCTCGGGGCGGTTCGTGCACCGCCTCTTCACGGGGCTGCCCGAGGTCCGGGTCACGACCGCCACGAGCTGGTCGGTGGACGACACCGCGCACCAGCTCGCGGTCGGCACGCTCGACGTCGCCCTCGTGGGGCTGTGCTCCGACGCGAGCCCGCCGACCCCAGGAGGCGTGACGTGGTGGCGCGTCGACGTCGACCCCGTGTTCGTCCTGCTGCCGGACGCCCACCCGCACGCCGACCGCTCGTCGGTCTCGCTCGGCGACCTCTCCGACGAGGTGTGGCTCAGCGGTCCGGGCGAGGGCTGCTTCGAGCGGTGCTTCGCGCAGGCGTGCGCGCGGGCGGGCTTCACGCCGTCGGGCCTGAGCGAGGCCGACCGGCCGACGGTGATCGACCTCGTCCAGGCCGGCCACGCGGTCGCCCTGGTCCAGCCGACGTTCCCCGACACCCCGGGGACGCAGGTCGTCCCGCTCGACGACGCCCCGCTGCGGTGGGCGCACTACGTGGGCTGGCGCGGCGGCGCGTCGCACCTGCCCGTCGAGGTCCTCGTCGACGCCGCGGTGCGGTCCCACCACGACGCCGTGAGCCGCAGCCCCCGCTACCTGTGCTGGCTCGACTCCTACGGGGAGACCCTCACATAACGCCCCGGTATGACCTGGCTGGCATCTGTGCGCCCCACGTCCCGCTCCCTAGCGTGAGCCTCGTTCACCCGGCGATCCCGGGACCCGACGAAGGGACAGCGAGATGGCACGATCATTCTGGAGGACGCTCGCCACGGCGTGCGCCGCGACGGCGATGGTTGCCGGACCCACGGCGCTCGCCGCGAGCGCGGCGCCACCCACCCCCGACGCTCCGACCGTTTCACCCCAGACCTCCTCGAAGGTCTCGCCCGAGGTGCTCCGTGCCCTCCAGCGAGACCTGGGGCTGACCGCCAAGGACGCGACGAAGCGTCTGGCGTTCCAGTCCGACGCGGCGAGCACCGAGGACGCGCTCGCCGAGAACCTGGACGCCTACGCGGGCGCCTGGGTGGACCCCGGCCGGAACAGGCTGTACGTCGGCGTCGCCGACGGCACCGAGGCGAAGGAGGTCCGGGCGGCCGGGGCGACGCCCGTGGTCGTCGACCACACGCTCGCCGAGCTCGACGCGTGGAAGGTCGCGCTCGACGGCGAGCTCACCGACCCGGCCGCGGTCCCGAGCTGGTACGTCGACGTCACGACCAACCAGGTCGTCGTCAACGTGCACGACGGCGGCCGCGCCCTCGCGGAGCGGGCGGCCGCGAGCGCGGGCGTCCCCGCCGACGCGGTGACCTACGTGACCACGACCGAGGCTCCCCGGCCGCTGATCGACGTGGTCGGCGGCAACGCGTACACCATGGGCTCGGGCGGCCGGTGCTCGGTGGGCTTCGCGGTGAACGGCGGGTTCGTGACCGCCGGGCACTGCGGGACGACGGGCACCCGGACCTCGGGGCCGGGCGGCACGTTCCGCGGGTCCAGCTTCCCCGGCAACGACTACGCGTGGGTGCAGGTCGACGCGGGCAACACCCCGGTCGGGGCGGTCAACAACTACAGCGGCGGCCGCGTCGCGGTCGCGGGCTCGACGGCCGCGCCCGTGGGGTCGTCGGTCTGCCGGTCGGGTTCCACGACGGGCTGGCGGTGCGGCACGATCGCGGCGTACGACAGCTCGGTGACGTACCCGCAGGGGACGGTCTCGGGGCTCATCCGCACGAACGTGTGCGCCGAGCCCGGCGACTCGGGTGGCTCGCTCGTCGCGGGCAACCAGGCGCAGGGCCTGACGTCCGGTGGGTCGGGCAACTGCTCGTCGGGCGGGACGACGTACTTCCAGCCCGTCAACGAGGCGCTGTCCGCGTACGGGCTCACGCTCGTGACGTCGGGTGGTGGGGGCACCGAGCCTCCGCCGGTCGGGTGCGCGGGCTACGCGCGGTCCTACCAGGGCAGCGTCTCGGCCGGGGCGTCGGTCGCCCAGCCGAACGGCTCCTACGTCACGGTCCAGGGCAGCGGCGTGCACCGCGTCTGCCTGAGCGGCCCGGCCGGGTCTGACCTGGACCTGTACCTGCAGAAGTGGAGCGGGTCCGCGTGGGCGAACGTCGCGTCGTCGACGTCGCCGGGGGCGGCCGAGGCCCTCACGTACACGGGGACGGCCGGGTACTACCGGTACGTGGTCCACGCGTACGCGGGCTCCGGCGCGTACACCCTGGGAGCGACGACGCCGTAGCGGCTCCGGTCGACGACGAGGTCGAGGCCGCTACCGGTCCGGTGGCGGCCTCGGCCCCGTCCTCGACCGCGCAGACGCCCGTTCTCGACCGGGGGCGGCTGACGCCACGCACGCTCGACGCGCCCCGGAAACATGGAGGGCCTAGTCTCACGATCGTGCTGATCGCGATGGCGGGACTTCCCGGGACGGGCAAGAGTCGACTCGCGCGCCTGCTCGCGCGCGACCTGAGGGCCGTGGTGCTCAGCGTCGACCCCGTCGAGGACGCGTACCTCCGGGCAGGGGCCGTGCACGACGACGTCACGGGCCTGGGTGCCTACCTCGCCGTGGAGTCGGTCGCGGAGGAGAACCTGCTCCTGGGGCACGCGGTCATCGTCGACGCGGTCAACGACCACCCGGCGGCCCGGCAGCAGTGGGTCGACCTCGCGGCGCGCGTCGGGACCCGGCTCTGGTTCGTCGAGGTGCAGCTCCTGGACGAGGACCTGCACCGCGAGCGCCTCACGGCCCGCGGTACGCGCTACCCCGCCCTGCCCGAGCCCGGGTGGGAGTCGCTCGCCGAGCGGGCCCGGGCGCTCGCGGACTGGACCGACCCGCGGCTGCGGCTCGACGCGTCGCTCGACGACGCGGAGCTGCTCGCGGCGGCCAAGGACTGGCTGGACGCCTGACCTTGCGGTGCTCGCCCGCGGGCCGGTCCGGCCCGGGCCCGCAACGGTCGGTCGGGTGGCGGGCCCGGACGGTACGCTCCGGCCATGTCCCGCACGACCACCCTCGACGAGGCGCGCACGACCGGTGCGGTCGTCACGATCCACCGCCGCGCCCTGGGCCCTGGCGTCGACCTGCTGGACGGGGTGGTGCTCGCGACGGGTGTCTGGACGCTCGTCGGTGCGTTGGCGGACCGGGCGCACGCCGACGGCTACGAGGCGATCCGGACCGAGGACGTGACGCGGGTCCGTCGGGCGCGGCGCTCGGACCAGCGCTTCGTCGAGCGGGCCGCGTCCGGGCTCGGGGCGTGGCCCCCGCCGCTCCCGGACCTCGACGTCGACCTCGCGTCGGTCGACGGGGTCGTCCGGTCGGTCGCCCGGGCGAACCGCGTGCTCGCGGTGCACGCGGAGGGCACGGCGCCCGACGAGTGCTTCCCCGGGGCGGTCGAGGAGCTGACGGCCGAAGGGCTGGGGCTGAGGTTTCTCGGCACGGCCGGGCGCTGGGAACGGGCGCCGAGGTGGTTCGGGCTCGACGAGATCACCCGGGTGTCGTGGGGGTCGCGCTACCTCGACACGTTCGACCGGTTCGGCGACCGGTCGCCGTTCGCGCCGCCCGACCGGTAGCCCCTCGCCGGGTCCGCCGGTGCCACGGGCTCGTCCGGCCCGGCCGACCCGACGGGGGCCGGACCCTCGCCGCGCCCAGCACCCGTGTCCTTCGCGCCGCTCCCGAGCCCGAGCAGCACCCACACGGGACCGAGCACGACCCATGCCCCGAGCACGACCGCGACGCGCAGCGCCCAGGTCCACAGCGGGTCGTCGGGCCACCGGTCGGGGGCGACGAGCCCGGTGCCCGCGACGGTCGAGAGGGTCGCGATCACCCCGAGCGCGATCACCGCGGCGATCACGGCCTTGCCGAGCTCGCGCACCTCGTGGACCAGGCCCGCCAGGCCGTCGCCGGGTGGTTTGACGGGCTTCGGCCCGTCGCCGGACCGGTGCGCGGCGTGCGCGTCGGCCCACCGGACGACCGAGTGCCCGAACGCCACCGTGAACCCCAGGTACACGGCCGCGAGCCCGTGCACGGCCTCGGGGGGCGACCCGCTCGCGACGTCCGCGACGGACACGGTCACGAGCAGCAGGTCGATGAGCGGCACGCTGAGCAGCAGGACCGTGCTGAGCCGCCGCCGACGCAGCACGTACCGCGCGAACAGGCCCGCGCCGAGCACGACCCAGAAGCCCACCTCGCACGCGAGGACGAGCAGGACCAGGGGGTTCTCCAGGAGGGTCGCCATGGTGTCCATGCTGGTCGGGTCCGGGCCCGACGGCGTCGCCCACCCCGCCGATCCTCGCCCGCCACGCGTACATCGTTCGACGGAGGACGCGGCGGAGGTTGCGCCCGGAGCGACGCGCCCGCGGACCCGGTGCGCCTGGCGGCCGTGCCGATCCGAGGATCGTCGGGCCCGGCGCCTAGGATGCTCCGTGCGGCTGATCGTGCGGTCCCCCTGCAGCGACCGCTCCATCCGGCGCACGGACCACCCACCGGTCGGCACCGAGAACAGACACGCACGAGAGGGCCTGAGTGCAGCACGACGACATCGACGCCCTGCGGCGCACCCCCGCCTGGCGCCTCCTGCGCTCGGACAACGCCCCGCTCGCGCTGAGCTTCCTCGGCACGGTCTTCGTCGAGCAGAACGTCCGCTCGATCGGCGAGGCCGAGCTGGTCTCGCTCCTCGACGACGCGCTGTACGCGATCGACGGCCCCGTGCCTGCGCGCGCGCAGCCCCGGCCTGCGGCCGACGGGGACGTGCCCGTGGCGGGGACCGACGCCGTCGGGCCGCAGGGGGGCGACCCGGGTACGGAGCCCCGCAGGTATCCCCGCTCGCCCAAGGCCTACCTCGACCACTGGTCCGCGCCCGAGCAGGGCTGGCTGCGCAAGTTCTACCCGACGGGCTCGGAGGAGGCGCACTACGACGCGACCCCCGCGGTCGAGAAGGCCGTCTCGTGGGTCTCCGCGCTGCGCGAGCGCAGCTTCGTCGGTACCGAGTCGCGTCTCAACACGGTCTTCGAGCTGCTGCGCCAGCTCACCGTCGGCACCGAGTCCGACGCCGACGCGCGACTGCGCGAGCTCGAGGCGCGGCGGGCGCGGATCGACGAGGAGATCGAGCGCGTGCGCGCGGGCCAGCTCTCGCTGCTCGACGCCGCCGCCCAGCGCGACCGCTACCAGCAGCTCACGGGGACGGCCGCCGACCTGCTCGCCGACTTCCGCGAGGTCGAGGCGAACTTCCGGAACCTCGACCGGGAGATGCGCGAGCGCATCACGGGCTGGGACGGCGCCAAGGGGGACCTGCTGGACGCGGTCGTCGGGAGCAGGTCCGCGATCGCGGACTCGGACCAGGGCCGCAGCTTCCACGCGTTCTACGACTTCCTCCTGGACCGCCAGCGCCAGGAGGAGTTCGCCGGGCTCGTCGAGAAGGTCCAGGCGCTGCCCGCGCTCGAGGAGCAGGTCGGGGACGACGGCGAGGCCGCCCCCGGCATCACCGGTCGCGCTGCCGGGCGCCGCCTGCGCCGCATCCACTACGACTGGCTCGACGCGGGCGAGCGCACGCAGTCGACCGTGCGCGTCCTGTCCGAGCAGCTCCGCCGCTTCCTCGACGACCAGGTGTGGCTCGAGAACCGGCGCGTGATCGACGTCCTACGCAGCATCGAGTCGCGCGCCCTCGCGCTGCGCGACGCGCCGGACCGCCTGCGCCTGGGGGCCGCCGAGACCGGGCCGCTCGCGACGACCATGGACGCGACCTCGGTCGACGTGCACCTGCCGACCGAGCGCCCCCTGTACCGGCCCCAGCACCAGGAGCCGCTCGCGAGCGAGGGCGTGACCGCGGGCGTAGCGGACTTCGACGCGTCGGCCCTGTTCACGCAGGTCCACGTGGACCCCGAGCGGCTGAGCCGCACGGTCCGCGACGCCCTGCGCCGCCGGGGCCAGGTCTCGCTCGCGCAGCTCGTCGAGGAGAACCCCCTCGAGCAGGGGCTCGCGGAGCTCGTGACGTACCTGTCGCTCGACGACCCGCGCTTCGCCGTCGTGCACGACCCCGCGCACACCGACGAGGTGCGGTGGGTCGTCGACGCGCCCGACTCCCCGGACGCCGCGGCCGTGGACGAGGACGGGTACCCCGTGCGGCCCGCCGGACCGCGCGTGCGCGTCGCCCGCGTCCCGCGCGTGACGTTCGCCCGCACGGGCGCCAAGGACCTCGCGGGCGCGGTCGCGCGCTCGCTCGCGCAGGCCCCGCCCGGCACGACCGACCAGCCGTCTCCCCAGCCGTCCCCCCAGCCGTCCCCCCAGGAGGGAACCCCGTGAGCCAGCAGCCCGTCCGGACCGAACGCCCCGGGCAGCCCGGGGGGCAGAGCCCCGAGCTCTCGCTCGTCGTGACGTCGCTCGTCAAGGGCGTCGTCTACCGCGAGGCGGGCACGCGCACGTGGCGCGACCTGCTCGCGCTCGAGGCGCAGGCGCGGGACTTCGTCGCGACGCTCGGCCTGGAGATCGTGATCGACGAGTCCGAGGGGTACGCGTACCTGCGCGCGCAGCCCGAGGACGAGCACGACGGCACGTTCATCCCGCGCCTCGTCGCGCGCCGTGAGCTGTCGTTCGACGTGAGCCTGCTGCTCGCGCTGCTGCGCAAGCGGCTCGCGCAGTTCGACTCCGAGGGCGGCGACACGCGCCTGGTCCTGACGCGCGACGAGATCGTGGACCTCGTCAAGGTCTTCCTGCCCGGGTCCAGCAACGAGGCCCGTGCGCGCGACCGCGTCGAGGCCAACGTGCGGCGCGTCGTCGAGCTGGGCTTCCTGCGCCCCGTGCCCGACACCCCGGACACGTACGAGGTGCGGCGCATCCTCAAGGCGTTCGTCGACGGCCAGTGGCTCGCGGACTTCGACGCACGCCTCGGGGAGTACGCGGCCGAGCTGGCGTCGCGCGACGGCGGCGCCCTGGTCGGTGCCGAGCAGGCCGGCGTGGCGCGCGACGGCGACGAGAGCAACCACGGACACCCGGTCGGCAGCGGCGACGGACCCGGCACCGAGAGGGAGGACGTCTGATGGCCGAGGCACTGTTCAGCGCGGTCGAGCTGCACGACGCGGCAGCGGACCTGGACCAGCGGTCGGGCTACCGCCTCGACCGCCTCGAGGTCCTCAACTGGGGCACGTTCGACAAGTACGCGTGGAGCTTCGAGCTCGAGGGCCGCAACGCGCTGCTCACGGGAGACATCGGCTCGGGCAAGTCGACCATCGTCGACGCCATCACGACGCTCCTGCTCCCCGCGAACCGCATCAGCTACAACAAGGCGGCCGGCGCGGACACGCGCGAGCGCACGCTGCGCTCCTACGTGGCCGGGCACTACAAGTCCGAGCGCAACGAGGTCACGGGCGCCTCGCGGCACGTGGGTCTGCGGCGCGGCCACACCTACTCGGTCATCCTGGGCGAGTTCGCCAACCGCGGGTTCGACTCCCGCGCCGTGCTGGCGCAGGTGTTCTGGCTCAAGGACGGGGCGCAGGGGCAGCCCGAGCGCTTCTACGTCACGAGCACCTCGCCCATGACGATCGCCGACGACTTCGCGGGCTTCGACGGGGACATCAACGTCCTGCGCCGCCGCCTGCGCGAGTCGGGAGCGCAGATCCGCGACCACTTCCCGGAGTACGGGCGCGACTTCCGGCGCCTGCTCGGCATCGAGTCCGAGCAGGCCATGGAGCTGTTCCACCAGACGGTGTCCATGAAGTCGGTGGGCGACCTCAACGAGTTCGTGCGCGAGCACATGCTCGAGCCGTTCGACGCGGCCCGCTGGACCGAGAAGCTCGTCGCGCACTTCGACGACCTCACGAGCGCGCACGACGCCGTGGTCAAGGCCCGCGCGCAGATCGACCAGCTCGCGCCCCTGCTCGCCGACGCCGACGCGTACGACGCCGCCGGGGAGCAGGTCCGGACCCTGGCGGCCCAGCGCGAGGCGCTGCGCGGCTTCACCGCGGGCAGGCGCGTCGACGCGCTCGACGTGCGGATCGGCGAGCTCGAGGCGTCGACCGCGGCCCGCGCCGACGGCCTGGACCGCCTCAAGGAGGAGCTCGCGCTGCTCGACGCCGAGCGCCAGCGCCTCGAGGTCGAGCGTGCCGGGCACGGCGGTGACCGGCTCGCGCAGATCGAGGGCGAGGTCGCGCGCCTCGAGGTCGAGCGTGCCGAACGCCGGGCCAAGGCCGACGAGTACGCGCGCTACCTGGTGGCTGCGGGCCTCGAGCCCGTGGCGTCGCGCGACGAGTTCACGGCCCTGCGCGAGCGCGCGGCCGACCTCCAGTCCGCGGCCCAGGACGTCCTCGGCGAGATCGAGGGCCGGGCCGGAGAGGTCGCCGCCGAGCTGCGCGCGGTCGAGGCCGAGGCCCGCGAGATCAACGCCGAGCTGCGGTCGTTGGCCGACCGCGAGTCCAACCTGCCCCGCGCGAGCCTGGACCTGCGTGCCCGCCTGTGCTCCGACGTCGGGCTCACGGACGCGGACCTGCCGTTCGCGGGCGAGCTCGTCGGGGTGCGCGCCGAGCACGCCGAGTGGGAGGGGGCGGCCGAGCGCGTGCTGCGAGGCTTCGCGCTCTCGCTGCTCGTCCCCGCCCAGCACTATGACGCCGTCTCGGCCTGGATCAACTCGCACGACCTGGGCTCCAAGCTCGTCTACCACCGCGTGCCCGCGCCCGCCGGGGGCCGCTCCGGGACGGCGCGCGGCGGCGTCGGGAAGGTCGCGAGCCGGGACGACGGGCCGCTCCTCGCGGACCTGCTCGAGGTCAAGGACGGCGAGCTCGCGACCTGGCTGAGCGACGAGCTCGAACGCCGCGCCGACTACGTGTGCGCGGACACGCTCGCCGACTTCCAGCGCGCACCGCGCGCCGTGACGCGCGAGGGGCAAGTCAAGCACTCGGCCAGCCACCACGAGAAGGACGACCGCCGCGCGGTCCGCGACCGCAGCGCCTACGTCCTGGGCTGGAGCAACCAGGCCAAGATCGACGCGCTGCTCGAGGAGGCCACCGACGTCGCGACGCGGCGGACGGCCCTGGAGGAGCGGCGCGACGAGGTCGGTCGGGAGAAGAACGCGGCGATCTCGCGCTCGGGAGCACTCAACCGGCTCGACGTCTTCCGCGAGTGGCGCGAGCTCGACTGGGAGGAGCCCGTGCGCGCGATCGCCGAGCTCCACGAGGAGAAGCGGCGCATCGAGGGCGCGTCGACCGAGCTCAGCCGCATCGCGGACCAGCTCCGTGACCTCGCGCGCCGGGCCGCGGGCATCGCGTCCGAGCGCGACGCGCTGCTGTCAGCGGCGGGCGCCGACAAGCACGCGCTCGACAGCGCACGCACGCAGCGTGACCGGTCGGCACGCGTCCTGACCGAGCAGGGGCCGCTCGACGCGGGGCTGGTCGACGAGCTCGCGCGGCTGTTCGACACCGAGGCCGGGACGCAGGCCGCCGCCCAGGGCGGCGCGCCCGGCGACGTCGAGCCCGACGCGGTGGAGAGCGCCCTGCGGACCCGGCTCACGGCACAGGTCGAGGAGGCCCAGGCCCGCCAGGGCCAGCTCGGCACGCGCATCGCGGCCCAGATGACGGCGTTCCGGGCGGCGTACCCGGTCGAGACCACGGAGCTCGACAACGACGTGCGCTCGGCCCCGGAGTACCGGGCGCTGCACGAGCGGCTCACGCGCGACGACCTGCCGCGCTTCGAGGTCGACTTCAAGACGTACCTGAACACCAACACGATCCGCGACATCGCGGGCTTCCACGCCGAGCTGTCCAAGCAGGCCGACCTCATCCGCGAGCGCGTCGAGATCATCAACGACTCGCTGCGCGCGATCGACTACAACCCGGGGCGGTACATCCGCCTGGAGATGGCGCCCACCCCCAACACCGAGGTGCGCGAGTTCCGCGCGGACCTGCGGGCGTGCACCGACGGCGTCCTGGGGCTGGACCTCGAGGGCCGCCGCGACGAGGACACGGGCGAGGAGACGGTCGCGTACTACTCGGAGGAGCGGTTCCTGCGGGTCAAGGCGATCGTCGAGCGGTTCCGCGGGCGCGAGGGGCAGGCCGAGGCCGACGAGGCGTGGAAGCGCCGCGTGACCGACGTGCGGAGCTGGTTCGTCCTGTCGGCCTCTGAGCGGTCGCGCGAGGACGACGTCGAGCACGAGCACTACTCGGACTCGGGCGGGAAGTCCGGTGGTCAGAAGGAGAAGCTCGCCTACACGATCCTCGCGGCCTCGCTCGCGTACCAGTTCAAGCTCGACTGGGGCGCGGTGCGGTCCAAGGCGTTCCGGTTCGTGGTGATCGACGAGGCGTTCGGTCGCGGGTCGGACGAGTCGACGCGGTTCGCGCTCGAGCTGTTCAAGAGCCTGGGTCTCCAGCTGCTCATCGTGACGCCGCTGCAGAAGATCCACGTGATCGAGCCGTACATCTCGGCCGTGGGGTACGTCGACAACCCGACGGGCCGCAACTCCAGGTTGCGGACGCTCACGATCGAGGAGTACCAGGCCGAGAAGGAGGCGCACGCGGCGCTCTGAGCCGCTCGTCCCGGTGCCGAGAACGGGGTTGAGGTCGCCATCCGACGAATGGCGACCTCAACCCCGTTCTCGACCGGCTACGGAACGACGTTCCGCGGCAGCCGCACCTCGAACGTCGTGCCCGACGTCGGAGCGCGCCCCGCGTCGTCGGCCCCCGGTCGGGTCGCGCTCGGCCGGCCCGCGTCGCTCGGCCGGGCGAGGTCTGCCGCGGTCGCGTCCCGCACGGAGATCTCGCCCCCGTGCGCCTGGACCACGGCCTGCGCGATCGCGAGACCCAGCCCGGTCGAGCCGCCGACCCGGTTGCGCGCAGAGTCGCCCCGGCTGAACCGCTGGAAGAGCGAGGGGCGCAGCGAGGCCGGGATCCCGGGACCGTCGTCGGTCACCGAGATGACCACGTGGTCGTCGCCGTCGGGCCGGATGCCCACGACCACGCGCGTGCCGGGCGGGGTGTGGACGCGGGCGTTGCCCAGCAGGTTCGCGAACACCTGGCGCAGGCGCGCCTCGTCGCCCACGACCGTGACGTCGGGGATGTCGAACGCGTCGTCCCCGTCGGCCCACAGGGCGTCCCCCTCGGCGAGGATGCCGCCGCCGTCGAGCGTCAGCGTGTCGCCGCCGGTGCGCGGCCGGTCGCCGGGGCCGGGCTCGTCACGCTCGTCGTCGCCCGCGGTGGGCTCCGTGCCGTGCGGCGGGCCGTCGTCGGGGAGCACGGGCTCGTCGCCCGCGGCGAGCGGCAGGTCGAGCTCCCACACGTGGTCGCGGCTGGCCGCGTGCGCGTCCGCGACCGCGTCGATCGCGAGGGCCGCGAGGTCCACGGGCTCGCGGTCGAGCGGGCGCCCTGCGTCGAGCCGTGCGAGGAGCAGCAGGTCCTCGACGAGCTCGCCCATGCGCACGGCCTCGGACTCGATGCGGTCGAGGGCGCGCAGGGTGTCGGGCGGGACCTGGTCGGGGGACCGGCGGACCAGCTCGGAGTACCCGCGGATCGAGGCGAGGGGGGTGCGCAGCTCGTGGCTCGCGTCGGCGACGAACTGTCGGACCTGGGTCTCGGACTCGTGCCGGGCGGTGAGCGACGCCTCGACGTGGTCGAGCATGCGGTTGAGCGCCGCACCGACCTGCCCGACCTCGGTCCGCTCGTCGGTGAACTGCTCGTCGACGCGGGGGATCTCCTCGACCTCACCGCGGTCGAGCGGCAGCTCGGACACGTGCACGGCCGCGTCGGCGAGCGAGTCGAGGGGCCGCAGCGAGCGTCGGACGAGCCACGTCCCGAGCACGCTCGCGAGCGCGATCCCGATGCCCGCGAGCACCACCTCGACCAGGAGGTAGCCCTCGAGGGTCTGCGTGACCGACTCGGTGCTCATGGCGGTGATCGACGGCTCGCCGTGCTGGGTCGTCGTGGAGATGGCGCGGAACGTCCCGAGGTCGGTGACCTCGACGTCGTGCGGGCTCCCGTCCGCGGGCACGGACTCGAGGTCGGCGATCTGCGCGGCGTCGAGCTCGCGACGGTCGCCCAGGTCGTCGACGTACCCCGCGAACTGGACCTCGCCGTCGTCGTAGACGACGTTGATGGTCCCGGCGCCCTGCCCGGGGGGCAGGGGGCTCTGGTACTCGGTGCCCGACGGCGGAGCACCGGTCGGGGACGTCCCGGCGCCGGGGTCCTGGGCCGAGCCGTCCGACGACGTGCCGGGGTCTGCCGGGTCGGCGGTACCGTCGGTCTGCCCGCTGCCGTCGCCCGAGGTGCCGCCGGTCGTGCCGTCGGGGGTGCCGTCCGGGGTGCCGTCCGACGTCCCGGGCGGCGCGACCCCGCCGGGTCGGTCGAACGGTCCGCGCTCGGCGCGTTCGCTGGCCTGGGTCAGCTCCTGGTCGAGCTTGTCGACCAGGCTCGTGCGCAGCGCGAGCGTCGAGGACACGGCGAGCGCGACGCTGAGCACGAGCAGGATCCCGACGAGGACGACGACGAGCTGTCGGCGCAGGGTCCGCGGGCGGGCGGTGAGCGACGTCCGGGGTGAGGTCACGCGTCAGGCCTTCGCGGCGCCGTCGGGCGTGCTGCCCGCCGACCCAGTGCCGCCCGCGGGCACGGACGCCCCCTCGGCGGGCTTGATGACGTACCCGACGCCGCGCAGCGTGTGGATCATGGGCGCGCGCCCCTTGTCGATCTTGCGGCGCAGGTAGGAGATGTAGAGCTCGACGATGTTGGCCTGCCCGCGGAAGTCGTAGTTCCAGACGCGGTCGAGGATCTGCGCCTTGGACATGACACGGCGCGCGTTGCGCATGAGGTAGCGCAGGAGCTCGAACTCGGTCGCCGACAGGTGGATGGGGTCTCCGCCGCGGAACACCTCGTGCGAGTCCTCGTCGAGGACCAGGTCGCCCACGACGACGGTCGAGTCCTCGCGCCGCGCGGTCGCGCCGCCCCGGCGCATGAGGCCGCGCAGGCGGGCCACGACCTCCTCGAGGCTGAACGGCTTGGTCACGTAGTCGTCGCCGCCCGCGGTCAGCCCGGCGACGCGGTCCTCGACGGTGTCGCGGGCCGTGAGGAACAGGACCGGGACGTCGGGGGAGGTGGCGCGGATGCGGCGCAGGACGGACAGGCCGTCGAGGTCGGGGAGCATGACATCGAGCACGATCACGTCGGGTCCGACCTCGCGGGCCGTGCGGATCGCGGACTGGCCGTCGAGGGCCGTCGAGACGTCCCACCCCTCGTAGCGCAGCGCGGAGGTGAGGAGCTCGGCGAGGTTGGGCTCGTCGTCGACCACGAGGACGCGCACGGGGGAGCCGTCGGCCCGGGTCAGGCGCTCGGGGGCGCGCGGGGAGACGAGCGGTTCCGTGGGCGCGGGGGTCGTGGTCATGCGTCCATGGTGCGCGCGGTGGCTTCGCGGCGCCTGTGGCGATCCTATGAATCGCCTGTGAGGGGCGACGCCGGGGCCGTCGTGCGTCCTCAGTCCAGCGGCCGCTCCCTGCGGGACGCCGCGAGCGTCGAGGCCAGGATGGCCTCGATCGCGAAGGCCGTGGCCTCGGCGAGGTCGACCGCCTCGGGGTCGAGCAGCCACTGGGTCTGGAGCCCGTCCATGACGGCGATGATCGTGCTGGCCGCGCGGTCGAGCGCGGCCGGGTCGAGCTCGACGTCGTCCTCGGGGGTCAGGAGCCCGGCTGCGCGGCGCTCGTCGATCACGGTGCGCAGGGCGCTCGTGATGTCGCCGCGCAGGCCTGCGAACCGCCTCGTGGCCCAGTCGCGGGCGGGGTGCTGGTCGGTCACGGACTCGCCGGTCAGGACGGTGTAGGCCTGCACGATGCCCGGGCGCTCGGCGTTCATCCTGGCCGTGGTGACCAGGTGGCGGAACAGGTCGAGCCCGCCGGGGATGTGCTTGCCCTCGAGGTGCTCGACGTCGACGACGTCCCGGAACTCGAGCACCTCGATGAGGAGCTGGTTCTTGGAGCCGAAGTGGTGGAGCACCCCGGCGTGGGTGATCCCGACCTGCTCGGCGACCTCGGCGAGCGAGCCCTGGTGGTACCCCTTGGACCCGAAGACGCGCATCGCGGCGCGCAGGATCTCTTCGCGCCGGGCTGCGGTGCCCTTGCGCGGGCGGCGTGTTCGCGCCGGTGTCGCCTCTGTCATGACCGCAACCATACTGTGATCTGCGTTGACTTACTGACGAGTCAGTAAGTGTGGTTGTATGTCGGCCAGCAGACAACGCCGTCCGAACGGAGCACCTGGTGTCACTGAAGACCCACGACGTCACGACCGACGTCACGACCGACGTCACCCCCGACGTCAGCCCTGAGGGCGCGGTCGTCGTCGACGGGCCCGAGGAACGCCTCGTGCTCCTCGCCGCAGCGCTCACGGTCGAGGAGAAGGTCTCCCTCGTCGTCGGCGCCGGCATGTGGACCACGACCCCGGTCGAGCGCATCGGCCTGCGGGCCGTCGCGATGTCCGACGGCCCCGTGGGCGTGCGCGGCACGGGCGGTGCCACCGACGCGCACGGCGAGCCGGCCGCACCGCAGACCTCCGCGATGTTCCCCGCCCCCAGCGCGCTCGCCGCGACCTGGGACGTCGACCTCGCGGCCCGCGCCGGGGCGCTCTTCGCGACCGAGGCCCGCCGGCACGGCGTCGACGTGGTCCTCGCCCCGCAGATCAACCTCCAGCGCACGCCCGTGGGCGGCCGCCACTTCGAGTGCTACTCCGAGGACCCGCACCTGACCGCGGAGATCGCGGTCCGGCTCGTGCGCGCATCCCAGGAGAACGGCGTCGGCATGAGCGTCAAGCACTACGTCGCGAACGACTCCGAGACCGAGCGCACGCGCTACCTCGCGCGCCTCGACGAGCGCACGCTGCGCGAGGTCTACCTCCCGCCGTTCGAGCGCGTCGTGCGCGAGGCCCGGGCCTGGAGCGTCATGGGCGCCTACTCGGGCGTCGACGACGGCGAGACCGCGGCCCCCGTGCTCGAGCACCGACCGCTGCTCACCGGTGTCCTCAAGGACGAGTGGGGCTTCGACGGCGTCGTCGTGAGCGACTGGGTCGCGACCAAGAGCATCGGCGGCGCCGTGCGCGGCGGTCTCGACCTGCAGATGCCGGGCCCCGACGGCCCCTGGGGCGACGGCCTGCTGGACGCGGTCCGCTCGGGCGAGGTCGCCGAGGGCGAGCTCGACGACAAGGTCCTGCGCCTCCTGCGCCTGGCCCACCGGGTCGGCGCGCTCGACCTCGGGGGAACCCTTGCTCCCGGCACCGCACCGGTGACCGGTCCCCAGCCCGACGGCGCACCCTCCTCCGCGCCGTCGGCCCGCGACGGGCTCACGGGTCGGGAGGCGTCGGCCGCCTTCCTCCGTGAGCTCGTCGCACGCTCGGTCGTCGTGCTCAGGAACGAGCCCGTGGCCGCTCCCGCGGGCGAGGGGGGTCGCGGCGCGACCGCCGGGCTCGTGCCCCTCGACCCCGCAGCCCTCGCGGCTCCCGGCCGCCCGCTGACCGTGGCCCTCCTCGGCCCCGCCGCGACCACCCCGTTCCTCCAGGGCGGCGGCTCGTCGTTCGTGGTCCCGGACCGCGTCTCGACCCCCGCGGAGGAGATCCGCGCGGGCCTGCCCGAGGGCACGCGCCTGCTCGTCCACGACGGCGCCCGCTCGCGCTCCAACCCGCCCGCCCTGGACGTCCCCGGCCGGTGCAGCGACCCGGTCACGGGTGCCCCCGGACTGCGCGTCGAGCTGCTCGACGCCGACGGCACCGTCCTCGAGTCCCGCACAGCGCCCGCGTGGGACGGCTGGATCCAGGACGTCCGCGCCGACGCCGCGGCCGTGCGGGTCCGCGCCGTCGTCGACCTCGACGAGCCCGGCACGCACGAGCTCGGCATCGGCACGGTGGGCGTCCACACCGTGACCGTCGACGGGAGGGTCGTCTCGACCGGCGACGTCGTGGTCGACGAGGACGTCGTGCTGAGCTCGGGGCACAACCACCCCGTGGCGCGCACCGTGACCGTCGAGGTCGCCGAGGCCCGCGCCGCGCACCTCGACGCGACCCTCCAGGTGGTCCACGCCGTCGGGTACGCGTCGTTCGTCCGCGGAGAGCTGGTCCACCGGCTGCCCGGCGCGACCACCCAGGAGCTGCTCGACGAGGCCGTCGCCGCGGCCCGCGAGGCCGACGTCGTGATCGTCGTGGTCGGGACCACGGAGGAGGTCGAGTCCGAGGGCTACGACCGTCCCGACCTCGACCTGCCGGGCAACCAGGACAGGCTGGTCGAGCTCGTCCTGCAGGCCAACCCCCGCACGGTCGTGGTCGTCAACGCGGGCGCCCCGGTCCTGCTGCCCTGGCTCGACGACGCCCCAGCCGTCCTGTGGGCGTGGCTCGGCGGTCAGGAGGCCGGGACCGGCCTCGCCGACGCGCTGCTCGGGGTGACCGAACCCTCCGGTCGCCTCCCGTGGACCCTGCCCGCGCGCGTCGAGGACGTCCCCGTCCCGCACGCGATCCCGCTCGACGGCGTCGTCGAGTACGCCGAGGGGCTCGACGTCGGCTACCGCGCCTGGGAGCGCACGGGGGCGTCCCCCGCGGCCCCGTTCGGTCACGGCCTCGGCTGGTCCACGTGGGAGTACGTGGGCGCGACCCTCGCCGGGGCACCGGGCCTGCCCGACGAGCAGGGGGGTGCCGGGCCCGGCGGCAGCCCGGACGTCCTGCTCGACGTGACCGTCCGCAACACGGGGACCCGGACGAGCCGTGAGGTGGTCCAGGTCTACGTCGAGCCCGACCTCTCGTCGGGTGCGCCCGACGCTCCCCGCCGCCCCGTGCGCTGGCTCGGCGGCTTCGCGGTCGTCGACGCCGCCCCGGGGGAGACCACCACGGCGCGCGTGCGCATCCCCGTGCGCGCCCTCCAGACCTGGGACGTCCCGTCGCAGCAGTGGGTCACCGCTGCCGGCGGGCACGTCCTGCGGGCCGGGAGGTCGATCCGCGACCTCCGGCTCCGGGCGCCCCTGCCCGCCTGACCCCGGGGGACGACGCCGTCCACGCGCCGCCGTCCCCCGACCGCACAGCCGGCACGACCAGCACCACCGCACCGCCCGCTCGACCCAGTTCTACCCGCTAGATGACCGGTTCGTCGCGAACCGCACGTACGGTTCGTCCAGATTTTCAGTGCAAGGAGGCACTCATGAACAAGCGCAGGATCAGCACGGCGATCATCGGGCTCACGACGCTCGCCCTGGTCGCCACCGCGTGCAGCGGCAGCAGCGGAGACGGGGGCACATCGTCGGCAGGCGGCTCGGACGTCCTGACCATCGGGATGCCCAACGGCCCGCAGACCGACAACTCGAACCCCTTCGCCAACACGTCCTCGGCCATGTCGCTGGGCTACGCGTTCGCGATCTACGAGCCCCTCGCCCAGGTCAACACCGTGCGGCCCTCGGAGGACCCCACGCCGTGGCTCGCGAGCGAGTGGGAGTGGAACGCCGACTACACGCAGCTCACCCTCACGGCCCGTGACGGCGTCACGTGGTCCGACGGCGAGGACTTCACGGCCGAGGACATCGCCTACTCGTTCCAGATCCGCAAGGACAACGAGGGCCTCAACACGTTCGCGCTGCCCTTCGGCGACATCGCGGTCGACGGCAACAAGGTCACGGTCTCGTTCACCTCGGGACAGTTCGTCAAGCAGGCCCAGATCCTCCAGCTCTTCGTGGTCCCCGAGCACGTCTGGAAGGACGTGGAGGACCCCACGACCTGGACCAACGAGGAGCCCGTCGGCACGGGCCCGTACACCCTCAAGTCCTGGACCGCGCAGGCCGCGACCCTCACGGCCCGCGACGACTACTGGGGCGGCGAGCTCGGCGTCAAGGAGCTGCGCTACAGCTCGTACAACGACAACAACGCGCTCACCAACGCCCTGGTCTCGGGCGAGGCGCAGTGGGGGTGGACGTTCATCCCCGACTACGAGAAGGTCTACATCGAGGCCGACCCCGACGTGAACAACCAGTGGGCGCCCACGGGCCTGGGCGTCGACGCGCTGTTCCTCAACACCGAGACCGCGCCGTTCGACGACGTCGCCGTCCGCAAGGCCGTCCAGATGGTCCTCGACCGTCAGCAGATCTCCGACCTCGCGTCGTCGGGCGTCTTCCCGCCCCTGACCAACGTCACCGGCATGCCCGAGCCCGCAGGCACCGACTTCATCACCGCGCCCTTCCAGGGCGAGAAGTACACGGTCGACGTCGACGGCGCCAAGAAGGTCCTCGCCGACGCGGACTACACCCTCGACGGCAGCACCCTCAAGGACCCCGAGGGCAACGCCGTGACCTTCACGCTGACGAACCCGACGGGCTGGTCGGACTACCTGACCGAGCTCCAGATGGTCGCCGACGCGGTCAAGCCCCTGGGCATCACGGCCACGGTCGAGGGCCAGAACGCCGACGCCTGGTTCACCGCGATCGCCGAGGGCGACTTCCAGGCCTCGATGCACTGGACCGACGGCGGGGCCACCCCCTGGGACACGTACTCCAACCAGATGGACGGTGCCCAGTACATGCCGCTCGGCGAGCGTGCCAACTGGAACTTCGGCCGCTTCACGAGCGACGAGGCGACCGCGGCCCTGGCCACCTACGCCAACGCGACGGACGAGGCCGAGCGCACGGCCGCTCTCGAGACCGTGCAGCAGGTCTTCGTCGACGAGGTCCCGACCATCGCGCTCCTCGGGCGCCCGGCCGCGGCCCAGTACTCGACCAAGAACTTCGTGGGCTGGCCCTCGGACGAGGACCCGTACGCGAACCCGCAGCCGACGACGGCCAACGCGTCGCTCATCCTCACGAAGCTGAAGCCGGCTTCCTGATCGCGTGACTGCTCGTGAGTGAGGGGGCGGGGCCGTCGCCGGGCCTACCATCCGGCCTCGTTCCTCGGCCTCCCGCCAGGCCCGACCACGGCCCGGCGGCGGCCCCGCCCCCTCACGAGCAGCTGGTCAGCGCTGACTCCACCCCGTTCCCCCCAGCAGTCAGGTTCACCATGAGTTCCGACACGCACGGCGCCCTCGCGCCCCCGCCCGACGCGCCCGTCCTCGAGGCCCGCGGGCTCACCAAGCACTTCCCCGTCCGGGGCCTGCGCTCGAACGCCGTGGTGCACGCGGTCGACGGCGTGGACGTCTCTCTGCGCAGCGGCCAGGTCGTCGCGCTCGTGGGGGAGTCCGGGTCCGGCAAGTCCACCATCGCCCGCCTCATGGCCCGCCTGTACACGCAGACGTCGGGCGAGATCCTGCTGCACGGCGAGCCCGTGACCGCGCACCGCGGCCGCGCCTTCCGCCGGTACTGCCGGCGCGTGCAGATGATCTTCCAGGACCCGTTCGGGTCGCTCAACCCGGTCCACACGATCCGCTACACGCTCACGCGCTCGCTGCGGATCCACCAGCCGAGGCTGCGCGGGCAGGCCCTCGAGGACGCCCTGGGGGCCTTGCTCGACCGGGTCCAGCTCCAGCCCGAGCGGTACGTCGACAAGTACCCGCACGAGCTCTCGGGCGGCCAGCGCCAGCGTGTCGCGATCGCCCGCGCCCTGGCCGCGGACCCCGAGGTCCTGCTCGCCGACGAGCCCATCTCGATGCTCGACGTGTCGATCCGCATCGGCATCCTCAACCTCCTCAAGGACCTGCGCGACCGGCTCGGCATCGCGATCCTCTACATCACGCACGACATCGCCTCGGCCCGGTACTTCGCCGACGAGACCCGGGTCATGTACGCGGGCCGCATCGTCGAGCACGGCGGGAGCGAGCTCGTGACGCAGGAGCCCGCGCACCCGTACACCCAGCTCCTGGTGCGCTCGGCACCCGACCCGGAGAACCTCGCGGCGCAGGACCGCACGGGTGCGAACGGCGAGCCGCCGTCGATGGTCCGCCCGCCCGCGGGCTGCCGGTTCAGCCCGCGCTGCCCGTTCGCGACGGACCTGTGCCGGAGCACCGTCCCCGGACTGGTGCCCGTGGGAGACGGTCGTCAGGTGGCCTGCTGGGGCTACGTGGAGGCGTCCGCGGTCGACGATCCCGACCTGCTCCCCGAGCTCGGCTCCGCACGCGTGGGGGTGTCGGCATGAAGTACTTCCTGCGACGCATCGTCTTCTACGTGGTCACCGCGTGGGCGGCCATCACGATCAACTTCTTCATCCCGCGCATGATGGACGGCGACCCGGTGTCGTCCTTCATCAACAAGAACCAGGGGCGCATCAGCTCCGAGGCCCGCGAGTCGCTCTACGTCCTGTTCGGTCTCGACTCCGGCGCCTCGCTCTGGGAGCAGTACGTCGACTACTGGAAGATGCTCTTCTCGGGCGACCTGGGGCTGTCGATCATGCTCTTCCCGAGCACCGTGAGCGAGGTCATCGCGCAGGCCCTGCCGTGGACCATCGGTCTGGTCGGCATCGCGACGGTCATCAGCTTCCTGCTCGGCTCGTTCCTGGGCGTCGTCATCGGCTGGCGTCGCGGGTCGTGGGCCGACGGCCTCCTGCCGGTCACGACGTTCTTCTCGTCGGTGCCGTACTTCTGGCTGGGCCTGGTCGCGATCATGCTCTTCTCGGTGACGTGGCCGATCTTCCCGTCGTCGGGCGCCTACCAGCCGGGGCTGGTGCCGGGCTGGAGCTGGGAGTTCGTCGGTTCCGTGATCCGGCACGGCACGCTGCCGGCGATCACGATCGTGCTGTCCTCGGTCGCGGGCTGGATCCTCGGCATGCGGAACATGACCGTCACGGTCACCTCGGAGGACTACGTCACCGTCGCGCAGGCCAAGGGCCTCTCGGAGCGCCGCGTGATGTTCGGCTACGCGGCCCGCAACGCGATCCTGCCGCAGGTCTCGGGCTTCGCGCTGTCCCTGGGGTTCATCGTGTCCGGGACGCTCGTCATGGAGAAGGTCTTCTCCTACCAGGGCGTGGGCTTCACGCTCCTGCAGGCGATCGGTGCGCACGACTACCCCCTCATGCAGGGCATCTTCCTCATGATCACGCTGTCCGTTCTCGTGGCGAACATCCTCGCCGACCTCGCGTACGTGGTCCTCGACCCGCGCACCCGACAGGAGGGCTGAGAAGATGACCGGCATCCCCGTCCAGATGGACCACGCCCAGCTCGACAGCGGGGCCGAGCCCCTCGCTCCCGAGGCGCCCGTGCGCCGCAAGGGCTCGCGCAAGAAGCAGAAGCTCCTGTTCCTGCGCAACGGCAAGTCCTTCACGGGGCTCGCGATCCTGGGCTTCTTCGCGGTCCTCGCGGTGATCGGCCCGTGGATCGCGCCCTACGACCCGAGCGCGATGTCCTCGGACATCCTCCAGCCCCCGAGCGGTGCGCACTGGCTCGGCACCACGCACGTGGGCCAGGACGTGTTCTCCCAGATCCTCGTGGGCACGCGCGGCGTCATGATCGTCGGCTTCGTCGCGGGCATCGGGGCGACGCTCCTGTCAATCCTCGTCGGAGTGAGCGCGGGCTTCCTGGGCGGTGTGAGCGACGAGCTGCTCTCGTCGCTGTCCAACATCTTCCTGGTCATCCCGGCGCTGCCTCTCATCATCATCGTCGCGGGCCAGCTCCCCGACGCGGGCGGTCTGACGGTCGCGCTCATCCTGGCGGCGACGAGCTGGGCGTGGGGAGCGCGCATCCTGCGTGCCCAGACCCTGTCCTTGCGTCGCCGCGACTTCGTGGAGGCCGCGCGCGCCAACGGCGAGTCGACGTGGCGCATCGTGTGGTTCGAGACGCTGCCGAACCTGACGGCCATCATGGCGTCGAGCTTCGTGGGCACCGTGACGTTCGCGATCCTCATGCAGACGACGCTGGCCTTCATCGGCGTGACGTCCATCTCGGACTGGAACTGGGGCACGATCCTCTTCTGGGCCGAGCAGCAGCAGGCCCTCTCGCGCGGCGCGTGGTGGTGGTTCGTCCCGGCGGGCCTGTGCATCGCGCTGCTCGGCATGGCGCTGACCCTCATCAACTTCGGGATCGACGAGTTCGTCAACCCGCGCCTGCGCTCGACGGGCGCGAGCCCGCGCGCCCTGCGCAAGCGCCGCATCTCGCCGCGCATCGGCTTCACGGCCGTGGTCCGCGAGGGAGCGCCGGCAGCGGGAGGCGCGACCACCAGCAGGCCCGACGGCGCCACGCGCCCGGGTGCGTCTCCCGCACCGACCGGTGCGACGGCGTCGGGCACGGGGGCGAGCACGCCCACCCCGGGCGGGACGTCCTCCGGGCCCTCGCACGACGACCGCGACACCGACGGCACGACCGCACGCAAGGAGAACGTCCGATGACCGTCACCGACCACGCCCGTCCCGGCGCCCCCGCCGGGTCCGGGAGGCCCGTGCTCGAGATCCGCGACCTGCACGTCGCCTACGGCTACGGCCCCGAGCCCGTGCGCGCCCTGCGCGGCGTGAACCTCACGCTGCACGAGGGCGAGGTCCTGGGGATCGCGGGCGAGTCGGGCTGCGGCAAGTCGACGCTCGTGTACGCCGCGACCCGCCTCCTGCCCCCGCCCGGCCTCATCACGGGCGGCGAGGTCCTGTTCCACGGGGGAACGGGGGCCACGGGCGACGAGCCCGTCGACCTCCTGCGCATGAGCGACAAGGAGCTCCGGCGCTCGCGCTGGCAGGACACGGCCATCGTGTTCCAGGGCGCCATGAACTCGCTCAACCCGGTCTACCGGGTCGGCAAGCAGCTCACCGACGCGATCGCCGCGCACCGCCCGGACATGTCGCGGTTCGACCGCAACGAGCGGGCCGCCGAGCTGCTGTCGATGGTCGGGATCGCGACGGACCGCATCTCGGCGTACCCGCACCAGCTCTCGGGCGGCATGCGCCAGCGCGTCATGATCGCGATGGCGCTCGCGCTCGAGCCCAAGGTCCTCATCATGGACGAGCCCACGACCGCGCTCGACGTCGTGATGCAGCGCCAGATCGTCGAGCAGATCATCGAGCTGCGCGACCGCCTGGGCTTCTCGGTCGTGTTCATCACGCACGACGTCTCGCTGCTCATCGAGGTCGCCGACCGCATCGCGATCATGTACGCGGGCGAGATCGTCGAGCAGGCCTCGGCGAGCGACGTGTACCGGCGTCCCCGCCACCCGTACACGCACGGGCTGCTCAACTCGTTCCCGCCCCTGCACGGTCCCAAGCGGCCTCTCGTCGGCATCCCCGGGTCCCCGCCCGACCTCCAGGCGCTCCCGAGCGGGTGCCCGTTCCGGCCGCGCTGCGCGCACGTCATGGACGCGTGCGCCGAGGTCCACCCCGCGCTGGGCCCCACGTCCCTGGGGCTGCCCGGCGTCGGGGAGCCGGGCCGGTCGGTCGCCTGCCTCCTGCACGAGGGGCACGGGGAGGTGCCGACCGAGCTGCGCGGATGACGCGAGGACCGCCCACCGCCACGCGCTGACCTGCCCGTTCTCTTCGCCGGATCCCCACACGCCGTGACCTACGGTGGACGGGTGACTTCTCCTCCCGCCGCGTCGCCCCCGCCGCACGTCCGGCCACCCGCCTCGCCGCGAGGCGCAGCCGGTGGTCCCCGGCACTCGCCGGACCTCGGGGCGACGAACGTGGGAGCCAGGGTCGCGGCGAGCGTCACGGCCCTCGTCTCCGCGGTCCTGGTGTGGCAGGTCTGGCGGTACTTCGTCGCGACCGAGCAGGGCCAGCACCTGGACCAGGCGGCGCTGCGCGGCTCCGACTACGGGCGGGGCACGCTGTGGGCGGTCGCGGAGCCCGTGCTCGACGTCGTCTCGGTGAGCTTCGTCGTGCTGGGCCTGGGGATCGCGATGGGCATCGCGCTGCTGCGGCGGCGCTGGGGGCTCGCCGTCCAGGTGGCGTTCGTCGTGGTCGGGTCCAACATCACGACGCAGTTCCTCAAGAAGGCCGTGCTCGACCGGCCGGACCTGATCGGCGGCTGGGGCGTGGGGAACACGCTGCCCAGCGGGCACACCACGGTCGCGGCGTCGGTCGCGGTCGCGCTGCTCCTCGCCGTCCCGCGGGCCGCGCGCCCGGCCGTGGCGGTGCTCGGCGGGACGTACACGGTCGCGACGGGCGTCTCGACCCTGGTCGGGCACTGGCACCGGCCGAGCGACGTGGTCGCGGCGGTCCTCGTCGTGACGGCCTGGGCCGCGCTCGCCCTCGCGCTCACGCCGTCCAGCGCGCTCGACGAGCTGCCCGCCGGGCGGGGGAGCGGGTACCCGGGGTCGGTCGTCCTGGCCGTCCTCATGATCCTCGGCGGCGCCGCGGCCGCGCTCGGGGCGGCGTGGTGCCTGCGCGAGGTGCACCCCGCGAGCTGGGACATGACGGACGTCGCGGAGACCACGGCCTACGTGGGCGGCGCGCTGGGAGTCGTCGCCGTGACGTCGGTGTCGTTCGCGGTGCTGCTCCTGCTGAGGCAGGCCACGTCCCGGCCGGCACGGCTCGTCCACGGCCCGTCGACCCCGCGGGCCGTCCACAGCGGATAAGGTGCCGCCCGGCGCGAGTGGCGTAACGTCATAGGCTGCCGGTGGGAACAGGTCTGCGGGATCCAGGGCGCACGCCGTGCCCGACGCCCCGCGCACACGTCACACCTCTCGGCCGACCCGGTGATCTCTCGGCCCACCCGGGGACCGCCCCGGGCACGAGCCACAGTCAGCAGCAACGGAAAGCAGGAACGGATGTCCTCAGGTCGCAAGCTCGTCATCGTGGAGTCCCCCACGAAGGCACGCAAGATCCAGGGCTACCTCGGTGACGACTTCGAGGTGGAGTCGAGCGTGGGGCACATCCGCGACCTCCCGCAGCCGTCCGAGCTGCCCGCGGACATGAAGAAGGGCCCGTTCGGCAAGTTCGCGGTCAACGTCGACGAGGGCTTCGAGCCGTACTACGAGGTCTACGCGGACAAGAGGAAGAAGGTCGCGGAGCTCAAGCGCGCCCTGAAGAACGCCGACGAGCTCTACCTCGCGACCGACGAGGACCGCGAGGGCGAGGCCATCGCGTGGCACCTGCTCGAGGAGCTCAAGCCCAAGGTGCCCGTGCACCGCATGGTCTTCCACGAGATCACGCGCGAGGCGATCGAGCGGGCTCTGGAGAACACGCGCGACCTCGACGAGCACCTGGTCGACGCGCAGGAGACGCGCCGCATCCTCGACCGCCTCTACGGCTACGAGGTCTCGCCGGTGCTGTGGCGCAAGGTCCGCCAGGGCCTGTCCGCAGGCCGTGTCCAGTCGGTCGCGACCCGGCTGGTCGTCGAGCGCGAGCGCGAGCGCATGGCGTTCGTCCCGGCCGAGTACTGGGACGTGTCCGGCACGTTCTCGCTCGCCGACAAGGGGGCGCAGGACGCCGACAAGGGCTTCGACGCGCGCCTGGTCCAGCTCGGCGGCAAGCGCGTGGCCTCGGGCCGCGACTTCGACGACCGCGGCCGGCTCAAGCCCGCCGCGGCCCGCGACGGCGCGGTCCAGCTCGACGAGCAGGTGGCCTCGGCCGTGGTCGGTGGGCTCGAGGGGGCCGACTTCGCGGTCCGCAGCCTCGAGACCAAGCCGTACACGCGTCGCCCCGCGGCGCCGTTCACGACCTCGACCCTCCAGCAGGAGGCGAGCCGCAAGCTCCGCTTCAACTCGCGGCAGACCATGCGCACCGCGCAGGCGCTGTACGAGAACGGGTACATCACCTACATGCGTACGGACTCCCCGTCGCTGTCGGCCGAGGCCACGGACGCCGCGCGCCGCCAGGCCGCGGAGCTGTACGGGCCGGAGTTCGTGCCCGGCTCGCCGCGCGTGTACGCCTCGAAGTCGAAGGGCGCCCAGGAGGCCCACGAGGCCATCCGCCCCGCGGGCGACTCGTTCCGCACCCCGGCCCAGGTGGCCCGGGAGATCAGCGGCGACCAGTTCAAGCTGTACGAGCTCATCTGGAAGCGCACGGTCGCCTCGCAGATGGCGGACGCCAAGGGCTCGACGGCGTCGGTCCGGCTGGCGGCCCCCGTCCGCCTCCAGGCCGTGGCACCGCTGGCCGGGACGACGTACGAGCCGGGCGGCCCGGCCCCCGAGGCCGTGTTCGCGGCATCCGGCACGGTCATCACGTTCCGCGGCTTCCTCGCCGCGTACGAGGAGGGCACCGACGACGCGAGCGAGTCCGCCGAGGGCACGCCCGCGAAGTCGGGGCGTCGTCGCAACGACGAGGACGCCCGCCTGCCGCAGATGGCCGAGGGCGACCTGCTCCACGGCCGTGACCTCACGGCCGACGGGCACTCGACGTCGGCACCGCCGCGCTACACCGAGGCCAGTCTCATCAAGGCTCTCGAGGAGCGCGGGATCGGCCGCCCGTCCACCTACGCGTCGACGATCTCGACCATCCAGGACCGCGGCTACGTGCTGCCGCGCGGCCAGGCGCTCGTCCCGAGCTGGGTCGCGTTCGCCGTGATCCGCCTGCTCGAGGAGCACTTCGAGTGGCTCATCGACTACGACTTCACCGCGGAGATGGAGGCGGACCTCGACGCGATCGCGGCGGGCGACAAGGACCGCGTCGCGTGGCTGACCCGGTTCTACTTCGGTGACGGCACGGGCCGCGAGGAGGGCGAGGGGCTGCGTCAGCTCGTCGACGACCTGGGCGAGATCGACGCGCGGGACATCAACTCGGTGCCGGTCGGCGAGGGCATCCAGCTCCGGGTGGGGCGCTACGGACCCTACGTCGAGGATCTCTCGGTGCCGGTGAAGGAGGGGGAGAACCCTCCGCGCGCCTCGGTCCCGGACGACCTCGCCCCCGACGAGCTCACGGTCGAGAAGGCGCGCGAGCTCCTCGCCGCGGGGGCCGACGACGGCCGGATCCTGGGGACGGATCCCGGGTCGGGGCACCCGATCGTGGCCCGTGCGGGACGCTACGGCCCCTACGTGACCGAGCAGCTCCCCGAACCCACGTTCGACGAGGGGCTCTCGGCGGCCGCCCTCAAGAAGGCCAAGGCCGCGCTGCCCAAGCCGCGCACGGCGTCGCTCCTCAAGACCATGTCGCTCGAGTCGGTGACGCTCGAGGACGCGCTGCGCCTGCTGTCCCTGCCGCGCGTCGTGGGCACGGACCCGGAGACGGGCGTCGAGATCACCGCGCAGAACGGCCGCTACGGTCCGTACCTCAAGAAGGGCACGGACTCGCGCACCCTCCCGTCGGAGGAGGCCATGTTCACGGTGACGCTCGAGGAGGCGCTCGAGCTGTACAAGCAGCCCAAGCGCGGTCGTGGCACGACCGCCACGCCGCCGCTGCGCGAGCTGGGCGACGACCCGACGTCGGGCAAGCCCATCGTGATCAAGGACGGCCGCTTCGGCGCCTACGTGACCGACGGCGAGACCAACCGGACGCTGCCGCGCGACGTGACGCCCGAGTCGATCACGCCCGAGCAGGCCATCGAGCTCCTCGCGGAGAAGCGCGCGGCGGGCCCGGCGAAGAAGAAGGCCCCGGCCAAGAAGGCCCCCGCCAAGAAGCCCGCCGCGAAGAAGGCGCCGGCCAAGAAGGCGACGGCCGAGAAGAAGTAGCGGTCGCTGCCGGCGGACCGTGCCGGGCCCGCGCACGTCGAAAGCCCCGGCCTGCCCCTGGAGGGAGCAGGCCGGGGCCTCGACGTTCGCGTCCTCAGTGGTGCGTGTGCTTGACCGGCTCGGGCAGCCCGGCGTCCGCCCGGATCGAGCGCGACAGGCCCTCGATCGAGCGCAGCGCGTCGACGAGCTCGGGCACGCGGACCTCGAACGGCATGGCGTGGATGGTCTCTCCCGGTGCCGTCGCGGCCTCGGCCACCCGGCGCAGGTCGCCCACGTCGGCCGTCGTGAGCCCGATCTCGGTCAGCGTGTTGGGCAGCCCGACGCGCGTCGTGAACTCGACGAAGTCGCGGATCTCCTGCGACGGTGCGCCCTCGAGCACGAGCTGGGTCAGGGACCCGATGTTGACCTTCTGGCCGTGCGTGAGCCCGTGGGTCTGCGGCGCGGCCGTGAGCCCGTTGTGGATCGCGTGGGCCGCCGCGAGACCGCCCGACTCGAAGCCCAGCCCGGACAGGAGGGTGTTGGCCTCGACCACGGCGTCGACCGCGGGCGTGACCAGGTGCTCCTTGACGGCCTCGATCGCCGCGAGCGAGTTCTCCCACAGGATCTTCCACGAGAGCTCGGCGAGCGCGGTGCCCGTGATGAGCGGCAGTCCGCCCGCCATGGTCGTCTTGTGGGCCTGCGCCACGGCGCGCGCCTCGATCCAGGTGGCGAGCGCGTCACCGATGCCCGCGACGAGGAACCTGACCGGCGCGTCGGCCACGAGCTGGGTGTCGACGAGCACCAGGTCGGGGTTGTGCGGGAAGAACCGGTACTCCTCGAACGCGCCCTCGTCGGTGTAGATGACGGACAGGGCGGAGCACGGCGCGTCGGTCGATGCCACGGTCGGTACGGAGACCCAGCGAATCCCCTCGAGGTGCCCGGCGGCCTTGACGGCGTCGATCGTGCTGCCGCCCCCGATCCCGACGATCACGTCGGAGCCGGTCTCGCGGATGCGCCGGGCCAGCCGGTCGACCTCGGCCGCCGTCGCGTAGGTGCCGAAGCCCTCACGCGCTCGCGGCAGGTTCGCGGCCTGGAAGGACTCGGCGACGGTGTCCTGGACGATGTCCCAGACCACGTCGTCGGCGACGATCAGCGGCTTGGTGCCGATCGGGGCCACGAACTCACCGAGCCGGGACAGCGCGCCGCGCGACTGCACGTAGCGCAGGGGGCTGATGAGGGTGCGGATCGGGACCTCGGACATGGGGACCTCCTCGGGTAGGGACAGGGACGTCGCGGCCGCGCGTGGAGGTTCGCTCCGGCGGACCGTCGACTCCTCGACGCTATGTCGAGGAGCGGTCCACCGCCTGTCGGAGCACTGCCTCGACAGGTTTGTATGAGTGCTGTTATAACAGTGCTGTGACATCCATCGACCCGACCGCCGTCCCCGGACGCTGGGACTCCCTGCACGCCCTGCTGCGCCGGCTCGACGACGAGATCGGCACCGTCTACACCGACCGCGGGGTCGACGGCGTGCGACCGCGCTTCGTCTACCCGCTCATCCGACTCGCCCACACCGGGCCGCTGACCATCCGCGAGCTCGCCGCGTCGCTGGGCCGCACGCACTCGGCCATGAGCCAGACCGTGACCGCGATGCGCAGCGAAGGACTCGTGCAGACCGAGTCCGGCGAGGACGCCCGCACGCGCCGCGTCGCGCTCACCGACAAGGCTCGTGCGCTCGTCCCTCTCCTCGAGGCCGAGTGGCGCGCGACCGAGGAGTCGATCGCCGAGATCGACGACGAGCTGCCGTACGCGCTGAGCGCCGTCGTCGCCGACCTCGAACGCGTCCTCGCGAGCAGGTCCCTGCGCGCCCGGCTCGTCGAGCGGCTCGACGCCGCGGGCCACCCGGTGCAGACGCCCGGCACGCCGGGACCCGAGACTCCCTGACGTGCGCGACGACCTCCTCGACCTGCGCCCGCTGCGCACCAGTGCCGCCTATCGCGACCTGTGGGCAGGCTCGGCCGTCGGCGGCCTCGGCTTCCAGGTGGCCACGGTCGCGGTGCTGCTGCAGGTGTGGGAGCTCACGCGCAGCCCGGTGTGGACCGGTGCGATCGGCCTCGCGACCGCCGTGCCCCTGCTCGCCCTCGGCCTCGTCGGCGGGCACCTCGCCGACGTGCACGACCGCCGCACGATCATGCGCCTCGCGTCGGCCGGCCAGGTGCTCTCCGCGGTGGGCCTCGCCGCGCAGGCGCTCGCGGGCAACCGGTCCGTGTGGGTGCTGCTCGGTCTCGTGAGCCTCGGTGCGGCGTGCAACGCGCTGGGCTCGCCCGCGCGCCGGACGGTGCCGCCGCGCCTCCTGCCCGCCGACCAGGTCGCGGCCGGGCTCGCGCTGCAGAACCTCGCGTTCCAGGTCGCCATGCTCGTCGGGCCGGCGCTGGCAGGCCTCGTCGTCGCGCGCTGGGACCTCGCGGCCGCCTACGGCGTGCAGGTGGCGGCGGCCGTGGTCGCCCTGCTCGGGCTGGTGCGGCTGCCGCCGCTCCCGCCGGTGCCCACGCATCCCGCGCCGCCCGCGCCGCCCGCGCCGCCCGCGTCGGACGCCGCACCCGCACCCGCGCCTGTGCCTGCGCCTGTGCCTACGCCCGTCGAGGTGCCGGGCGGCGGACCGGCGGACCACGGACGGCCCGGTCGTCGTCGGGCTGCGGCGGGCGGCTGGTCGATCGTCTGGAAGCGGCCGACCCTGCGGGGCTCGTTCGCGACGGACGTCGCGGCGACCGTGCTCGCGATGCCCGTCTCCTTGTTCCCGCTCGTCAACGAGATCCGGTTCGACGGCGACCCGCGGACCCTCGGGCTGTTCCTCTCGGCGGTCGCGGTGGGCGGGATCGGTGCCGGGCTGCTGTCCGGTGCGGTCACGCGCGCGCCGCGGTCGGGCGCGCTGCAGCTCGCCGCCGCCGCGACGTGGGGAGTCGCGCTCGCGGGCTTCGGGCTGGCCGGACCGCTGTGGCTCGCGCTCGCGTGCCTCGCGGTCGCGGGGGCGGCGGACACGGTGTCGGTCGTGACGCGCGGCGCGCTCGTCCAGCTCGAGACTCCCGACGAGTTCCGCGGCCGAGTGTCCTCGGTCGAGCACGTCGTGGGGGTCGCGGGCCCCGAGGTGGGCAACTTCCGCGGCGGGGTCCTCGCGGCGTTGACCTCGGCGCCCGTCGCCCTGGTGGCGGGCGGTCTCGCGGCGAGCGTCGCCGTCGGGCTGGTCGCGTGGCGCAACGTGCCCCTGCGTCGCTACCGGAACCCGGCCGTCACGCAGTCGCCCGTCGAGGCGCGGTAGCGACGTGGACGTGACGGTGTCCCGACGCGCGAGCCGGGCCCCCGAGCGCCGGGGCGCAGGGCGCGTCAGTCGACCGTGACGGCCTCCAGGACCGGCAGGCGCGAGGCCCGGATGCCCGGCCACACGCTCGCCACGAGCCCGATCACGACCGCGAGCCCCAGCACCGCGAGCACCTGCCCCCAGGGGATCGCGAGGCTCGTGAGCCCCTGCTCGGCGAGCACCCCCGGCAGGGCCGCCGCGATCGCGATGCCCGTGATCACACCCAGCACGGTCCCGTAGACCGCGGTCAGCACGGACTCGATCGTGATGATGCCCGCGAGCTGGAGGCGCCCGAGGCCCACCGCACGCAGCAGCCCGATCTCGCGCGTGCGCTCGATGATGGACAGCGCGAGCGTGTTGACGATGCCCAGGAGGGCGATGACGATCGACAGCCCGAGCAGCGCGTAGAGGATCACGAGGACCTGGTCGACCTGGGCCGCGGCCGCGTTCGCGAGCTCCTCGCGGTCCAGGACCGAGACCACGAGGAAGGGCTTGACGGCGTCGGTGAGCGCATCGCGCAGCTCGGCGGTCGTGGTGCCGGGAGCGGCCGTGACGTAGATCGCCCACGTCGGGATCTCGGGTGCGCCCACGCTCGCGTACGTCGCGTCGGCGAGCACCACGTCGGACGAGATGACCTGGGTGTCGACGACGGCCCCGACGCGCACCTCCACGGTGCGTGCGCCGTCGTCGCTCGTGAGGGTGAGCGCGTCGCCGACCTCCCAGCCGTGGTCACGGGCCGCGGCCCGACGGACCACGGCCTGACCGTCGTCGAGCGCCCGGTCGGGGTCGCCCTCGACCACGGGCGCGTCGAGGGCCTCGGTGAAGAACCCGGGCGGCACGACCGTGGCGCCGCTGGCCTGGCCGTCCACGTCGAGGGTCCCGAGCTGCAGCGCGAGCGCCTGCCCGACGGCGGGGAGCCCGGTCACGGCATCGGTGACCCCTGGCGGGAGCGCGCCCGTGGCGGCTGCGGCCTGGACCACGTAGTCGGCCCGCATCTGCTCGTCGACGATCGACCGGACCGAGGCCTGCGTCGAGGCCGCGATGACCCCGGTCGCGCTCACGAGCGCCATCCCGATCAGGAGCGCACCGGCCGTGTTGGAGGTGCGTCGCGGGCTGCGCGTGACGTTGCCGCGGGCCAGGCGCCCGAGCGGGCGGATCGCGGCGACGGCCGGGACCGCGAGCACCGTGATGACGGCCCCCGCGATCGCGGGGGACAGCACCAGGACCCCCACGAGGACCGCGCCCGCGCCGACCGCGAGCACGACGCGGGGGTCGAGGTCGTCGACCGGAGCCCACCCGGTCGGGTCGGCCGACGCCGAGCTGCCGAGCCGCGAGGCCAGCACGAGCAGGCCGGCGCCGACCACCACCAGTACGAGCCCGACCACCGCCCGGGTGCCGGTCCCGCGGTCCGGTGCGACGTCGTCGTGCATGGCCTGGACCGGCGGGGTGAGGGCCGCGTGGCGGCCCGGGACCGCGGCCGCGATCACGCTCACCAGGACGCCCAGCGAGATCGCTACCACGACCGACGTCGCGCTCAGGGGCACCCGCCCCGAGAGCTCCATGCCCGTCGAGCCGAACACCGCGCGCAGCCCGCTGACCAGGACCCGTCCCAGGACCACGCCCGTGGCCGCGCCCAGCAGCCCCACCGCGACGGCCTGTGCCACGATCGACGCGAACACCTGCGCGGGCGAGGCGCCGAGCGCCCGCAGCAGCGCGAACTCGCGCTGACGCTCGCGCACGGACATCGCGAACGTGTTGGCGATGATGAACGCACCGACGAACAGCGCGATCGCCGCGAAGACGAGCAGGAACGTCTCGATGAACCCGAGGATCTCCTCGACCCCCTGGCGGGCCTCCTCGCGCACGGCCTCGCCCGTGACGGACTCGGTGCCGGCCGGGAGGACCCGCGCGACGCGCTCGGCGAGGTCCTGCTCGGACACGTCCCCCTCGGCGTAGACGGAGATCGTGGGGACCGTGCCGTCCGGCGCGTAGGTCGCGAGCGCGGTCGCGGGGTCGAGCCCCACCAGGATGGTGCCCGCCGCGGCGGCCTCGATCGCGAAGATCCCCGTGACCGCGACGGGCTGCGGGGCGCCCGCGAGGACCACGGTCGTCGTGTCGCCCGTCGTCAGGCCCGCGGCGGACGCGGCGCTCTCCTCCAGGGCGATCTGCGCGCCGCCCACGGGCCAGGCGCCGCTCGCGAGGGTCACGGTCGGCTCGTCGGGGCCCACCGCGATCCCGATGCTCGGGGGGCCCGACGTCGTGACGGCCGTGCCGTCGGCCGCGACCAGGACGATCGGACCCGACGCGTCGGGCACGGCGCGCGCGACGCCGTCGACCCCCGCGACCGTGTCCGCGAGCGTGACCGGGACAGGGCTGTGGGGCGTCCCGAACGAGGTGCCCGCGCTCGTCGTGTCGTCGATCTCCTCCGCGCCGCGCACGTAGACGTCGGCGACGAGCGTGGTCGCGATGATCTCGTCGAACGTCGAGGACAGCATCGCGCGGAACGTGAACGTCCCCACGACGAACGCGACGCCGAGCATGACCGCGAGAGTCGACAGCAGGAAGCGGACCAGGTGCGCCCGGACCCCGCGCAGCGCGACCCGCAGCATCAGTCCTCCTCCGCCTGCCCGAGCGCGTCGAGGATGTCGCGTCTCGTCGGTGCGGAGAGGTCGGCCGTGATCCGCCCGTCGGTCAGGAACAGGACGCGGTGCGCGTACGAGGCCGCGCGCGGGTCGTGCGTGACCATGACGACCGTCTGCCCCAGCTCGTCGACCGAGCGCCGCAGGAAGCCCAGGACCTCGGCGGACGAGCGCGAGTCCAGGTTGCCCGTGGGCTCGTCGGCGAACACGACCGACGGCCGCGACACCAGGGCCCGCGCGCACGCGACCCGCTGCTGCTGCCCGCCCGAGAGCTCGGACGGCCGGTGGTGCAGGCGGTCGCCCAGGCCCACCGCGGACACGACCTCCTCGAACCAGGCCCGGTCCACCGGGACCCGGGCGATGTCGAGCGGGAGCGTGATGTTCTCCGCGGCCGTGAGCGTCGGAACCAGGTTGTACGACTGGAACACGAACCCGATCCGGGTCCGCCGCAGGGCCGTGAGACGGCGCTGCGACAGCCGGCTCACCTCGGTCCCGCCGATCACGACGCTGCCCGACGTGGGCGCGTCGAGCCCGGCCAGGCAGTGCATGAGCGTCGACTTGCCCGAGCCCGAGGGGCCCATGATCGCGGTGAGCTCGGCCGACCGGAAGTCGACGTCGACGCCGTCGAGCGCGCGGACGGCCGTCTCGCCCTGGCCGTACGTCTTGACCAGGCCGCGGGCCCACGCCGCAGCCCCGGGAGGCGCGTCCCCCGGCCGGGCGGACCCGGGCGGGCTGGTCGGGGAAGCCGTGGGCTCCATCGGAGGCCCCCTTCGGTCGACGAGTCTCCATCCTGACCCCGGACGGGCACGACGTGCGACACGTCGGCCCGGTGCGGCAGCCCGCGGGCCGCGCGCGTCGGCCCTGTGCGGCCGCCCGCGGGCCGCGCCCGGCCGCGGGACCAGCGGTCGGCAGTAGCGTGGAGGCATGGTCTCTCACGCCGTGGTGAACGTGCTCGACGCCGTGCCCTCCCCGGGGGACGCCCCGCCAGTGCGCTGGGGGATCCTCGGCGCGGGCAGGATCGCGGCGGACTTCGCGGACGAGGTGCGGGCCTTCACCCAGGGGCACGTGGCGGCCGTGGGGTCGAGGGACGAGCACCGTGCGCGGGACTTCGTGCAGCGGCACGCCCCCTCGGCGGCCGTGCACGGCTCGTACGAGGCGCTGGTCGCCGACCCCGACGTGGACGTCGTGTACGTCGCGACTCCGCACTCGCACCACCGTGACCACGCGCTGCTGGCGATCGCCGCTGGCCGGCACGTCCTGGTCGAGAAGGCGTTCACGCGCAACGAGGCCGAGGCCCGCGAGGTGTTCGACGCGGCGCGGGCCGCGGGCGTGTTCGTCATGGAGGCCATGCTCACGCGGCACCTGCCGCACGTGGCGGCGATCCGGGCGCTGATCGCGCAGGGCGAGGTCGGGGAGGTCAGGTCGGTCACGGCGGGCTACGGGTCCGCCGCGGCGTACGACCCGTCGCACCGGCTCTTCGCGCCCGAGCTCGCGGGTGGGGCGCTGCTCGACATCGGGGTCTACCCGCTCGCGTTCGCCATGGACCTCCTGGGCGTGCCCGACGCCGTCACGGCGGTCGGTCTGCTGGCTCCGACCGGGGTGGACGCCCAGTCGACCGTGGTGCTGCGGTACGGGGACAGGGCGACGGCGACGTTGTCCTCGTCGGTCCTGGCGCGGTCCGCGACGTCGCTCGTGGTCGCGGGTACGGGGGGCCGGATCGAGGTCGCGGACCGGTTCATGGTGCCCACGGCGTTCAGCGTGGTGTGGGCCGACGGGGCGCGGCGCGAGTACGACGGGTTCGTGCCGGCGGGCAAGCAGTACGAGGCCGCGGAGGTCGCACGGTGCGTCGCGGCCGGCGTGCCGGAGAGCCCGCGCATGACGTGGCAGGACACGTTGGACCTGATGCGGGTCATGGACGCGGCACGGGCGCAGCTCGGGGTCGTGTACCCGGGCGAGTGAACGGTCGCGGGCCGAGGGCGGGGTCGAGGACGGGGCGAGGTCGTCCTGGCGGGCGGGACGACCTCGATCGAGGGGTTCGAGAGCGCGCCACCTGGTCGCGTCCTGCGACCACACCTCGGGCAATGACCCGTGGTAGCGCTCTCACGGGGATAGCGTGAGCCCATGAGCAACGACGCCCGCACCGCGGCACCGACCGACCGCCCCGACTCCCTGCCCCGTCTCGCAGCGACCGCCGCCGACCTCCCCGAGGTGATCTCCGGCGTCGTGCCCGATCCTCGGACGGCGCCCCCCGTGCGCTGGGGCATCCTCGGCGCCGGCAACATCGCGGGCTCGTTCGCCGAGGCCGTGCGCGACCACACGCGCGCCCGCGTGGTGGCCGTGGGCTCGCGCGACCGCGCCCGGGCCGAGCACTTCGCGACCGAGCACGGCATCCACACGACACACACCGACTACACCGACCTCGTCGAGGACCCCCAGGTCGACGTCGTGTACGTCGCGACGCCCCACTCGCACCACCGCGACCACGCGCTGCTGGCGATCGCCGCGGGCAAGCACGTCCTGGTCGAGAAGGCGTTCACGCGCAACGAGGCCGAGGCGCGCGAGATCCTCGACGCCGCGCGGGCCGCGGGCGTGTTCGTCATGGAGGCCATGTGGACGCGCTTCCTGCCGCACGTCGCGGCCCTGCGGGGAGTGATCGCGCGCGGCGAGATCGGCGAGATCGTCAACGTGACCGCCGACCACGGCCAGTACTTCCCGTTCGACCCCGAGCACCGGCTCTACGCGCCCGGGCTCGCAGGCGGCGCACTGCTCGACCTGGGCGTGTACCCCGTGTCGTTCGCCCACGACGTCCTGGGGGCGCCGTCGTCGGTCACCGCGGTCGGGGCGCTCACGGAGACGGGGGTCGACGGCCAGCTCGGCATGACGCTCGGCTACGGGCAGGCCCTGGCCACGCTGTCGACCACGCTGTGGTCGCAGACGCCCAACGTCGCGGCGATCTCCGGGACGGCCGGGCGCGTCGAGGTCGAGGGCACGTTCTACGCCCCGACGTCGTTCCGCGTGGTCCGCCACGACGGCGCCGAGTGGCGCTACGAGGGATTCCGCGGCGAGGGCAAGCAGTACCAGGCGGCCGAGGTCGCGCGCTGCCTCGAGGCCGGCCTGACCGAGAGCCCCCGCATGACGTGGGAGGGCACGCTCGAGGTCATGCGGACCATGGACGAGGTCCGTCGTCAGGTGGGCGTGGTCTACCCGGGCGAGTGACCCGGGTGCCGAGAACGGGGTTGCGGTCGTTCTGACGTG